>NZ_JADDOJ010000042.1 GCF_015159745.1 Ramlibacter aquaticus
ATGGATGGGCGGGGAGGGCCGGACTGCGCTGGGCCAGCGATGCGCAGCAGTGTACCCTAGGCCGGCCCCCATGGGCGCTCGCACCCCAGGGGCTGACGCGCCGCTGACGCAGGCTGCGCGGACCGCCGCCGGCGTCAGCGGGGCGTGGTGGCCTGCACCATGCGCATGGCCGAGGCGATCAGGGTCGAGACCTCGGTCATGTTGCTGGGCACCACCAGCGTGGTGGTGGCGTCCGCGGCGACGCGGCTGTAGGCGTCCACCGCGCGCTCGGCCACCTTGAGCTGCACGGCCTGCTCGCCGCCCGGCTGCCGGATGGCCGCCGCGATGCGCTCGATGGCCTCGGCCGTGGCCAGCGCCACGGCGGTGATGGCGCCGGCCTCGCCCTGGGCCTTGTTGATCTGCGCCTGCTTCTCGCCCTCGGAGCGGGCGATGAAGGCCTCGCGCTCGCCGGTGGCGATGTTGATCTGCTCCTGGCGCCGGCCCTCGGACGCCGCGATCAGCGCCCGCTTCTCGCGTTCGGCCGTGATCTGCGCCTGCATGGCGTGCAGGATCTCCTTGGGCGGGGTCAGGTCCTTGATCTCGTAGCGAAGCACCTTCACGCCCCAGTTCAGCGCGGCCTCGTCGATGGCCTGCACCACCTGGGCGTTGATGATGTCGCGCTCTTCGAAGGTCTTGTCCAGCTCCAGCTTGCCGATCACGCTGCGCAGCGAGGTCTGGGCCAGCTGGGTGACGGCCATGATGTAGTTGGACGACCCGTAGCTGGCCCGCATGGGGTCCGTCACCTGGAAGTACAGGATGCCGTCGACCTGCAGCTGGGTGTTGTCGCGGGTGATGCAGACCTGGCTGGGCACGTCCAGCGGGATCTCCTTCAGGCTGTGCTTGTAGGCAACCCGGTCCACGAAGGGCACCAGCAGGTTCAGCCCCGGGCTCAGCGAGCCGTGGTAGCGGCCCAGGCGTTCGACCACCCAGGCGTGCTGCTGGGGCACGACCTTGACAGACCGGACCACGAAGATGACGGCGATGACGAAGACAAGGACGGCGATTTCAGCCATGGGAACTCCTCCTGGCGGGTTTCAGATCTTTTCGACGACGAGGCGGCTGCCCACCACTTCGCGCACCCGCCAGGCACCGCTGGCGGGAACCGCGCCGGGCGCGGCCACGACCGTCCAGTTGGCGCCGCGGTAGTGCACCTGGGCGGTGCCGTCGGGGTGCCAGTGGGACACGTGCACCGTCGCGCCCACGTCCTGGTTGACGTCGGGGTTGGCGGCGGCGTCCGGCCCCACGGGGTGGCGCCGGCGGCGCAGGTACAGGCCGCTCGCGGCGCCCCCGCCGACCACCGCGGCCACGACCAGCTGGGCCGGCAGGGCCGCGCCGGCATGCGCGGCCAGCGCCCCCGCGGCCAGGCCGATGGCCAGCATCAGCAGGTAGAAGGTGCCGGTGGCGAGCTCGACGGCGACCGCCCCGCCCGCACACAGCCACCAGAACGTCGATTCCGCCATCCGCCCTCCTCGAAGCCCCCGTGGCTTGCCGCTACATTGTGGTTCAAATCCGCGCGCGGGCGCCGTCGGGTCGTGCGTTTTGCATACACTCGCGCCTGCTCCGTCAGTTTGCGGAATTCCCGCGAAAGGCCACCCCCTCATGAAATTCCGCTTCCCGATCGTCATCATCGACGAGGACTACCGCTCCGAGAACACCTCGGGCCTGGGCATCCGCGCGCTGGCGCAGGCGATCGAGGCCGAGGGCATGGAAGTGCTGGGCGTGACCAGCTACGGCGACCTGTCCCAGTTCGCCCAGCAGCAGAGCCGGGCCAGCGCCTTCATCCTCTCCATCGACGACGAGGAATTCACCCCCGGCCCCGACCTGGACCCGGCGGTGCTGAACCTGCGCAACTTCATCGAGCTGGTGCGGCGCAAGAACACCGACGTGCCGATCTACATCTACGGCGAGACCAAGACCTCGCAGCACCTGCCCAACGACGTGCTGCGCGAGCTCCATGGCTTCATCCACATGTACGAGGACACCCCGGAGTTCATGGCCCGCCACATCATCCGCGAGGCCAAGAGCTACCTGGAAGGCATCCAGCCGCCGTTCTTCAAGGCCCTGCTGGACTACGCCGAGGACGGCTCCTACTCCTGGCACTGTCCCGGCCACTCCGGCGGCGTGGCCTTCCTCAAGAGCCCGGTGGGGCAGATGTTCCACCAGTTCTTCGGCGAGAACATGCTGCGTGCCGACGTGTGCAACGCGGTGGACGAGCTCGGCCAGCTGCTGGACCACACCGGCCCGGTGGCCGCCAGCGAACGCAACGCGGCGCGCATCTTCAACGCCGACCACTGCTTCTTCGTCACCAACGGCACCTCCACCTCCAACAAGATGGTGTGGCACCACACCGTGGCCCCGGGCGACGTGGTCGTGGTGGACCGCAACTGCCACAAGTCCATCCTGCACTCCATCATCATGACCGGGGCGATTCCCGTGTTCATGAAGCCCACGCGCAACCACTTCGGCATCATCGGCCCCATCCCGCAGAGCGAGTTCAGCCCCGAGGCGATCAAGGCGAAGATCCGCGCCAACCCGCTGCTGGCCGGGGTGGACCCGGAATCGGTCAAGCCCAAGATCATGACGCTGACCCAGTCGACCTACGACGGGGTGCTGTACAACACCGAGACCATCAAGGGCATGCTCGACGGCTACGTCGACACGCTGCACTTCGACGAGGCCTGGCTGCCGCACGCGGCCTTCCACCCCTTCTATGGCGCCTTCCATGCCATGGGCAAGAAGCGGGCGCGGCCGTCCAAGTCGCTGGTGTTCTCCACCCAGTCCATCCACAAGCTGCTGGCCGGCATCAGCCAGGCCAGCCACGTGCTGGTGCAGGATGCCCGCGACACCAAGCTGGACAGGCACCTCTTCAACGAGGCCTACCTGATGCACACCTCGACCAGCCCGCAGTACTCCATCATCGCCAGCTGCGACGTCGCGGCGGCCATGATGGAGCCGCCCGGCGGCACCGCGCTGGTGGAGGAGTCCATCCTCGAGGCGCTGGACTTCCGCCGTGCCATGCGCAAGGTCGACCAGGAGTACGGCAAGGACTGGTGGTTCAAGGTCTGGGGCCCGGACAAGCTGGCCGAGGACGGCATAGGCCGCGCCGACGACTGGATCATCAAGGGCGAGTCGCGTGCGGCGAAGTGGCACGGCTTCGGCAACCTGGCCGAGGGCTTCAACATGCTGGACCCGATCAAGTCCACGGTGGTGACGCCCGGCCTGGACCTGAACGGCAAGTTCGCCAAGACGGGCATCCCGGCCAGCATCGTGACGCGCTTCCTGGCCGAGCACGGGATCATCGTGGAGAAGACCGGCCTGTACAGCTTCTTCATCATGTTCACCATCGGCATCACCAAGGGCCGCTGGAACACGCTGCTCACCGCGCTGCAGCAGTTCAAGGACGACTACGCCCGCAACCAGCCGATGTGGCGGATCCTTCCGGAGTTCTGCCAGCAGCACCCGCGCTACGAGCGCATGGGCCTGGCCGACCTGTGCCAGCACGTGCACGAGATGTACGCCAAGTACGACATTGCCCGCCTGACCACCGACATGTACCTGTCGGACCTGACCCCGGCGATGAAGCCCAGCGACGCCTTCGCCCACATCGCGCACCGCAAGACCGAGCGGGTCTCCATCGACGACCTGGAGGGGCGCATCACCACCTCCCTGGTGACGCCGTACCCGCCCGGCATCCCGCTGCTGATCCCGGGCGAGGTCTTCAACAAGAAGATCGTCGACTACCTGAAGTTCTCGCGCGAGTTCAACTCGCAGTGCCCGGGCTTCGAGACCGACATCCACGGCCTGGTGGAAGAGGTCGGCCCGGACGGCAAGCTGCGCTTCTACGCCGACTGCGTGAAGGCCTGAGCCGCCGGGCGGGCTGCAGGAATCCCTGCGATTCCTGCAGTTCGTCGCACGCCGCCGCAGCCTGTCGCAACCCGGGTGCGCAGCCCCGGGCCGCTGCCTAGAGTTCATCCCATCGCAGGCCACGAGGGCCGGCGAACCCAAGGAGAACCTCATGCGCAGCACCCCCCAATCCACGAACACCCTTCCGCAGGCGCCCCGCCTGCTGCCGGCCGGCCTGCGCCTGGCGGCCGCCGCGGCGGCCCTGGCCCTGGTGGCTGCGGGCTGGATGGGCGCCGGGCAAGCCAGTGCCCAGGCGCTGGCCGGCCTGGCCGGTGCGCCCGTCCTGCACGTGACCCTGCCCGCCGTGACCGTGGTGGGGCACCGCGACGCGGCCGCTGCCTCGGTGGCCTGCGCCACCGGCGCACGCGCCACGCTCTGAGCCTGCAGCACCCACCGACTTTGACGCTAAGCTCCGCGCCATGGCCGACATGAAACCCAGCGCCAGCCCGCGCCCGCCGCTCATCGACGGCCTGGCGCGCCTCAACCGGCAGGTCAGCAGCTGGGCCGCCTCCATGTCCTGGGGCCGCCTGGCCGTCTTGATCCTGGTGGTGGTGGCCGCGAGCTCCATGGTGAGCGAACAGCTGCACCTGCAGCACGAGCGCATCCAGGTGCGGCACGGGGGCACCCCGGAAGACGTGGACGTCACTATCTTCGGGCCGGACGGCATCCACGTGACGCAGAAGCACGGCGGACCGCGCAGCCCGGCGTCCGCCGCGGTGCCCGGCAGCGCCCCGGCGCAGCCAGGCGCGTCGGCCGCTGCGGCACCCCGCGCCGAAAGTGCCGGTGCCGACGCCGACCCGGACGCCGAGCCCCAGCGCGGCCCGCGCACGGTCAGCCACAAGGTGTGGACGGTGCGCGGCTTCATCGGCGACCTGGGCTCGGCCCTTCTCATCAGCATCATCGCCTACCTGATCGGGGCCAAGATCGTGGTGCGCAAAGTGAAGGAGTCGGACGCCAAGGTGCGAAGCGCCGAGTCGGCGGCCGAGCAGGAGGCCATGCAGCGCCAGCTGGTGCAGGCCCGCCTGCAGGTGCTGCAGGCCCAGGTGGAGCCGCACTTCCTGTTCAACACGCTGTCGGCGGTCGACTACCTCATAGAGACCGACCCGCCGCGGGCCAGCCAGATGCAGAAGGCGCTCATCACCTACCTGCGCGGGGCGCTGCCGCAGATGCGGCTGGAGGCCTCCACCCTGGGCCGGGAGCTGCGCCTGATCCGGTCCTACCTGCAGCTCATCAAGATGCGCATCGAGGACCGCCTGGAGGTGGAGTTCGCGGTGCCAATGGAGTGCGAGCCGGCCGAGTTCCCGCCCATGATGCTGCAGTCCCTGGTGGAGAACGCGATCAAGCACGGCATCGAGCCCAAGCCGGAAGGCGGCAGGGTCACGGTGTCGGGCCGCGTCCAGGACGGCGAGCTCTGGGTCGAGGTGCGCGACACCGGCGTGGGCATCGTGGACCCGTCGCGCCTGGAGGGCGCGCCCACGGCCGGCACGGGCATCGGCCTCGCGAACATCCGGGAACGGCTGGCCATGCTGTACCCGGGCCGCAGCCGGCTGGTCGTGCGCTCCGACGACACGGGCACCCGCGTGAGCATCGTGGTGCCCTACCGGGCGAGGCCGGCGACCGCGGGCCGCTTCGGCGACGGCGGGAGTGCCGCATGAATGCGCCGGCCCTGACGGCGCTGGTGGCGGACGACGAGCGGCTGCTGCGCGAACAGCTCAAGACGCGCCTGGCCCAGGCCTGGCCCGGCCTGCAGGTGGTGGGGGAGGCACGCGACGGCAACGAGGCGCTGGCCCTGGCCGACCGGCTGCGGCCGGACGTGGTCTTCCTGGACATCCGCATGCCGGGCATGACGGGCATCGAGGCCGGGCGGGAGATCCTCGCGCTGGAGGGCTGGACCGGCGAACTGGTCTTCGTCACCGCCTACGACGAGTACGCGGTGGCCGCCTTCGAGCAGGGCGCGCTGGACTACCTGCTCAAGCCGGTCGAGCCCGCGCGGCTCGCGCACACGGCCCAGCGGCTGCAGCAGCGCCTGGCCGGGCGCAGGGCCGGCGGCCCGGGCCTGGACGATGCCGCGCTGGACGCCGTGCTGTCGCGGCTCACCCGGCTGCAGCAGGGCCTGGCCGCTGCACCCGCCGGGGCGCAGCCGCTGCGCTGGATCCAGGCCGCGAGCGGCAGCACCACCCGCCTCATCGACGTCAATGAGGTGCTGTTCTTCCGCTCCGACGAGAAATACACCCGCGTGCAAACCGCCACGCAGGAGGCCTTCATCCGCACCCCGATCCGCGAGCTGCTGCCCCAGCTCGATGGCCAGCAGTTCTGGCAGATCCACCGCTCGACCATCGTCAACCTGGGGCGCATCGCCTCCGTGACGCGGGACGACGCGGGGCGACAGCGCGTCCACATCCAGGGGCACGCGGAAGTGCTGGAGGTCAGCCGCAGCTTCGCCCACCTGTTCCGCGCCAGCTAGGCGGGGGGGCACGGGCGCTGCCCGCGCCGGGGACGCCTCAGGCGGCGTCGCCCATGGACACGGCGGAGTGGCTGAAGCCGCCGTCCACGTAGGTGATCTCGGCCGTCACACCGGCCGCCAGGTCGCTCAGCAGGAAGGCGGCGACGTTGCCCACGTCCTCGATGGTGACGTTGCGGCGCAGCGGCGAGGCACCGGCCACGATGCCCAGCAGCTTGCCGAAATCCTTGATGCCACTGGCGGCCAGCGTCTTGATCGGGCCGGCGCTGATACCGTTGACGCGCACGCTGCGGCCGTCCGGCAGCCGGCCCACGGCTTCGGCCAGGTAGCGCACCGAGGCTTCCAGGCTGGCCTTGGCCAGGCCCATGGTGTTGTAGTTAGGCACCGCGCGCACGGCGCCCAGGTAGCTGAGCGTGAGCAGGGCGGCGCGGTCGTTCAGGTGGGGCAGGGCGGCCTTGGCCAGCGCCGGGAAGCTGTAGGCGCTGATGTCGTGGGCGATGCGGAAGCTCTCGCGCGAGAGGCCGTCCAGGAAGTTGCCGGCGATCGCCTCGCGCGGCGCGAAGCCGATGCTGTGGACGAATCCGTCGAACTTCGGCCAGTGGGCCGACAGGTCGGCGAACAGCTTCTCGATCTGGGCGTCGTCGCCCACGTCGCAATCGAACACCAGGCTGGACCCGAAATCCGCCGCGAACTCGGTGATGCGGTCCTTGAAGCGCTCGCCCACGTAGCTGAAGGCGAGTTCCGCGCCCTGCGCATGGCAGGCCCGGGCGATGCCGTAGGCGATGGAGCGGTTCGACAGCACGCCCGTGATCAGCAGCTTCTTTCCGGTCAGGAAACCCATAAAGTGTCTCGGTTCAAAAAGTGGGCAGAATTGTCGCATGCGAGGCTTCCTGTCATTCCTCGCCGCCTTGCTGGCCGCCACAGGCTGCGTGGCGGCGCCGGGGTACGCTGTCTGGGGCACGTTCAAGTACGCGCCCGGCTTCGACCACTTCGATTACGTCAACCCGCAGGCGCCCAAGGGCGGCGAACTGCGCCTCACGCCCAACTCCCGGGCCTCCACCTTCGACAAGTTCAACCCGTACACCCTCCGGGGCCAGGCGCCGTCCTACCTGGGCGACCTGATGTTCGAGTCGCTGCTGACCGGGTCCATGGACGAGGTCGGCGTGGCGTACGGCCTGCTGGCCGAGGACGTGGAGCTGGCGTCCGACCGCATGTCGGTCACGTTCCGGCTGCGGCGCGAGGCCCGCTTCCAGAACGGCGACCCGGTCACCGCCGCGGACGTGAAGCACAGTTACGACGCGCTCAACTCCGAGTACGCCGCGCCGTCCTACGCGTCCGTGCTGGCCGACGTGGCGGGCTGCGACGTGCTGGACGATCGCACCGTGCGTTTCCGGTTCCGCAAGCTGGACCGCCAGCTGCCCCTGGTGGTCGGCGGCCTGCCGGTGTTCAGCCGCAAGTGGGGCATGGAGAACGGCAAGCCCAAGCGCTTCGACCGCATCGTGACCGACCCGCCCATCGCCAGCGGCCCCTACAAGATCGGCCCGCTGCGCTGGGGCAAGGACATCACCTACGTGCGCGACCCGCAGTACTGGGGGCGCGACCTGCCGGTGCGTCGCGGCACGGCCAATTTCGACCGCATCACGGTCAAGATCTACAGCGACAGCACCGCCCAGCTGGAGGCCCTGAAGGCCGGCGAGTTCGACCTCATGGAGTTCTTTTCCGCCGGCGACTGGCTGCGCCGCCTGAATGGCAAGCGCATCGCGAGCGGCGACCTGCGCAAGGAGGTCTTCGAGCATCGCTCGCCCGCCGGCTTCTACAGCTACTTCCTCAACAACCGCCTGCCCAAGTTCCAGGACCGCCGCGTGCGCATGGCCATCGAGCTGGCGCTGGACTACGAGTGGATGAACCGCCAGCTGTTCCGCGGCAGCTACACGCGCGTCAAGGGCGTGTTCGGCAACACCGACTGCGAGGCCAACGGAACACCGTCGCCGGCCGAGGTGGCCCTGCTGGAACCCTTCCGCGGCGTGCTGCCCCCCGAAACCTTCGGCCCCATGGCCGTGCCGCCGCGCACCGACCAGGGCCACAGCCTGCGCGACAACCTGCGCCAGGCGCGCAGCCTGCTCGCCCAGGCCGGCTGGACCTACCGCGATGGCGCGCTGCGCAACGCCAAGGGCGAACCCTTCACCATCGAGCTGCTCGATTCCAGCGAAGGCAAGAGCGACACCACCGTGGCCGCCTGGCGCCGCGCGCTCGCCATCCTGGGCATCCGCCTGAGCACCCGCGCGGTCGACTGGGCGCTGTTCCAGGAGCGGCTGGACAACCGGCAGTTCGACATGGTGCCCATCTCGTACCCCGGCACGCACTTCCCGGGCGCGGACTATGTGGACCTGTTCGGCAGCAAGGCCGCGGACACGCCCGGCTCGGGCAACCTGAGCGGCATCAAGAACCCGGCCATCGACGCGCTCACGGCCCGCCTCACGCAGGTCGACAACCGGGACGATTTCCTGGCCACCTGCCGGGCGCTGGACCGCGTGATCGCCCACGGCCACTACATGGTGCCCGCCTGGACCAGCACCACCCAGCGCGTGGCCTGGAGCACATGGCGCCTGCAGCGGCCGCAGCAGGTGCCGCCCTATCCGCCCGAAGGCGTGCCCTACCTGGACTGGCCCATGCTGGTCTGGTGGGCCCGCCTGCCGCCGATCACGGCAAAGGAATGACGTGGCCGCGTACATCCTCAAGCGCATCCTGCTCATGCTGCCGACCCTGTTCGGCGTCATCCTGCTCACCTTCATCGTCACCCAGTTCGTCCCCGGGGGGCCGGTGCAGCAGTACATCGCCGAGGCGCGCCGGGGCGCTGGGCAGGGGGCCGAGGGCTCGGCCTACCGCGGCGGGCAGGGCGTGGACCCCAAGAAGATCGAGCAGATCAAGGCCCTGTACGGCTTCGACAAGCCGCCTGCGGAGCGCTTCATGAAGATGCTGGGCCAGTTCGCCCGCTTCGACCTGGGCCGCAGCTTCTTCCAGAACAAGGAGGTCTGGCAGCTGGTGAAGGAGAAGCTGCCGGTCTCGGTCAGCCTGGGGCTGTGGACCTTCTTCCTCAGCTACCTGGTGGCGGTGCCGCTGGGCGTGGCCAAGGCGGTGCGGGCCGGCACGCGCTTCGACCTGGTCAGCACGCTGGTGGTGCTGGTGGGCTATGCCATCCCCGGCTTCGTGCTGGGCGTGGCCCTGCTGGTGGTGTTCGGCGGGCAGCTGCAGTGGTTCCCGCTGCGCGGCCTGACCTCCAGCAACTGGGACGAACTCTCCTGGGGCGGCCGCATCACCGACTACCTGTGGCACATCACGCTGCCGGTCACGGCCATGGTCCTGGGCAGCTTCGCGGTCACCACCATGCTGACCAAGAACGCCTTCCTGGAGGAGATCCGCAAGCAGTACGTGCTGACCGCGCGCGCCAAGGGCCTGCCCGAGCGCCGGGTGCTGTGGAAGCACGTGATGCGCAACGCGCTGATCCCCATCGTCACCGGCTTCCCGGCGGCCTTCATCGGCGCCTTCTTCACCGGCTCGCTGCTGATCGAGACCCTGTTCTCGCTCGACGGCCTGGGCCTGCTCTCGTACGAAAGCGTGATCCGGCGCGACTACCCGGTCGTCATGGGCACGCTCTACCTGTTCACGCTGATCGGCCTGGTCACCAAGCTCATCAGCGACCTCTGCTATGTCTGGGTCGATCCCCGTGTCAAGTTCGATTGAGGGCGTGCCAGCCGTCCCGGCACCCCACCAGAGCCCGGCGCGCCGGGCCTGGGGACGGTTCCGCCGCAACCGGCTGGGCTACTGGAGCCTGCTGGTGTTCGGGGCGCTGGTGGTGCTCAGCCTGTTCGCCGAGCTGCTCTCCAACGACAAGCCGCTGCTGGTGCACTACCAGGGCGCCTTCTACGTGCCCCTGCTGCACGATTACCCCGAGACCACCTTCGGCGGCGATTTCCAGAGCCCCACCGACTGGCTGGACCCCTACATCCGCAAGAAGCTGGAGGGCCCCGGCAACTGGGTGCTGCACGCCCCCAATCCCTACGGCCCCGAGACCCTGAACTACTTCGCGACCCTGCCCAACCCGGCGCCGCCATCGGCGGCCAACCTGCTGGGCACGGACGAGCGGGGCCGGGACATGCTCGCGCTGCTGCTGTACGGCTTCCGGCTGAACGTGCTGTTCGGCATGGCGCTCACCGCCATCGGCGTGGCCATCGGGGTGGCCACCGGGGCGGTGCAGGGCTACTTCGGCGGCCGGACCGACCTGGCGTTCCAGCGCTTCATCGAGATCTGGAGCTCCATGCCCGAGCTGTACCTGCTGATCATCTTCAGTGCGATCTTCGCGCCCAGCGTCACGCTGCTGGTGATCCTGCTCAGCCTGTTCGGATGGATGGGGCTGTCGGACTACGTGCGGGCCGAGTTCCTGCGCAACCGCCAGATGGACTACGTACGCGCCGCCCGGGCCCTGGGCGTGGGCAACGGCCGCATCATCTTGCGCCACATCCTGCCCAACAGCATGACGCCGGTGGTCACCTTCCTGCCCTTTCGCATGAGCGCCGCCATCCTGGCGCTGACCTCGCTGGATTTCCTGGGCCTGGGCGTGCCGCCCGGCACGCCGTCGCTGGGCGAGCTGCTGAACCAGGGCAAGGCCAACCTGGACGCCTGGTGGATCTCGCTGGAGACCTTCGCGGTGCTGGTGGTCACGTTGCTGCTGCTGACCTTCATGGGCGACGCCTTGCGCGATGCGCTCGATCCCCGAAAGGCCGAGCGATGAGCGCGCCCCTGCTGGACGTGCGCGGGCTGCGCGTGGGCTTCGGCGGCCGCGAGGTGGTGCACGGCATCGATTTCACGATCCGGCCGGGCGAGAAGCTGGCCCTGGTGGGCGAGTCCGGCTCCGGCAAGACCGTGTCGGCACTCAGCCTGCTCGGCCTGGTCCAGGGCGCGCAGGTCCATGGGCAGGCCCGTTTCGCGCCGGCGGGCGGCCCCGAGCGCGACCTGCTGGCGCTGCGGGGGCGTGAGCTGCAGGCCCTGCGCGGCCGGGAGATCGCCATGATCTTCCAGGAGCCCATGACAGCGCTCAATCCGCTCTACACCGTGGGTGACCAGGTGGCGGAAGTGCTGCAGCTCAAGGAAGGCCTGACGAAGCGCGAGGCCTGGGACGCGGCCGTGCAGGCGCTGCGCTCCACCGGGATCCCGGAGCCGGAACGCCGCGCCATGGCGTATCCGCACCAGCTCTCGGGCGGCCAGCGGCAGCGGGCCATGATCGCCATGGCGCTGGCCGGCAAGCCCCAGCTCCTGCTGGCCGACGAGCCCACCACAGCCCTGGACGTGACCCTGCGCGGCCAGATCCTGGACCTGCTGGGCGAGATCCAGTCGCGCACCGGCATGGCCATCCTGCTGATCACCCACGATCTGAACCTGGTGCGGCGTTTCGCCGACCGGGTGGCGGTGATGGAGCAGGGCGTGCTGGTGGAGGAGGGCGCCGTGGAAGGCGTCTTCGCCGCGCCCCGCCACCCCTACACCCGCCGCCTGGTCGACAGCCGGCCCGAGCGGGCGGTGGAGGAGGGCAGGGCGCCGGGCGAGCCGGTGATGCGGGGCCACGCCGTGCGCGTCAGCTACCCGGTGCCCCGGCCCGGCGTGCGCGGCTGGTTCTCGCGCGGCGAATTCGTCGCCGTCCAGGGTGCGGACTTCGAAGTCCCGCCGGGCCGCACCCTGGGCGTGGTGGGGGAATCCGGCTCCGGCAAGTCCACGCTGGCGCTGGCGGCGCTGGGCCTGCTGCCGCACGACGGCACGCTGGACGTGGCTGGCCGGCGCTGGGACCCGCGGGCCAGCCACAACCGCGCGCTGCGGCGGGTGGTGCAGGTGGTCTTCCAGGACCCCTTTTCCTCGCTCTCTCCGCGCATGACGGTGGAGGAGATCGTGGGTGAGGGCCTGCTGGTGCACGAACCGGCGCTGGACGCCGGCGCCCGGCGCGAGCGCGTGCTGGCCGCCCTGGGCGACGTGGGCCTGTCCGAGGCCCAGTTCCCGGGCCTGCTGGCGCGCTACCCGCACGAGTTCTCCGGGGGCCAGCGCCAGCGCCTGGCGGTCGCGCGGGCGCTGATCGTCCAGCCCCGGCTGCTGGTGCTGGACGAGCCGACCTCCGCCCTGGACGTGACCATCCAGAAGCAGGTGCTGGGCCTGTTGCAGCGCCTGCAGCGGGAGCGGGGCCTGAGCTACCTGCTGATCACCCACGACGTCGAGGTGATCCGGGCCATGGCGCATGAGGTGCTGGTCATGAAGGACGGCCGCATCGTCGAGTCGGGCCCGGTGGACGCCGTGCTGTCCCAGCCGCGCGAGGCCTACACCCGCATCCTGGTGGCCGCCGCCGGCTGAGCTCCATCGGTCGCGCCGCCTGCAAGGGCCTCCAGCTTGTTGCAAATCCCGGGTGACCGGGGTACAATCCTTGCTTCACACCCCAACCGGGCGGAACCATCCGCCCGTTTTTTTTGGGTGCCCGTTTTTGACGGGCTTTTTGCATTCTGGAAGGCTGGAACTGAGCAAGGTGGCAATGCAGGACGTCGTGCTCCAGACCGTGGAGGGTCTGGGCTATGAGCTGGTGGAGATCGAGCGCTCCGCCGGGGGAACCCTGCGCATCACCATCGACCTGCCCTGGGAGGCGGGTCGTGAAGAGCAGTTCGTCAACGTCGAGGATTGCGAGAAGGTCACGCGGCAGCTGCAGTACGTGCTCGAGGTCGAGGCGGTCGACTACAAGCGCCTGGAGGTGTCCTCGCCCGGGCTGGACCGCCCGCTGCGTGGCGAGCGCGATTTCGAGCGCTTCGCCGGCGAGGTGGTGGACGTCACCCTGAAGGCCCCCATGGGCGCGGCCGGTGCGGGCGCCGTGGCCGCCAACCGCAAGAAGTTCCGCGGCACGCTGGAGCGCACCGATGCCGGCTGGCAGGTGGTGTGGAGCGACGCGCCGCCGCCCAAGCCAGGGCAGAAGGTGAGCCGCAAGAAGGCCGAGGTGCCCTTGCAGGCGCTGGGTTTCACGCTGGACGAGCTGAAGGAAGCGCGTCTGGCACCGATTGTCGATTTCAAGGGTCGCAAGGCCAGGGGCCAAGGAGAGTTGTCATGAACCGCGAACTGTTGATGCTGGTGGAAGCCATTTCGCGCGAGAAGAACGTGGAGCGGGACGTGGTGTTCGGCGCCGTGGAATCCGCGCTGGCCCAGGCCACGAAGAAGCTCTACGAGGGCGAGGTCGACATCCGCGTGGCGATCGACCGCGACACCGGCGACTACGAAACCTTCCGCCGCTGGCTGGTCGTGCCCGACAGCCAGGGCCTGCAGAACCCCGACGCCGAGGAACTCCTCATGGATGCGCGCGAGCGCATCACCGACATCGAGGAAGGCGACTACATCGAGGAGCCGGTCGAGTCCGTGCCGATCGGCCGCATCGGCGCCATGGCCGCCAAGCAGGTCATCCTGCAGAAGATCCGCGACGCCGAACGCGAGATGCTGCTGAACGACTTCATGTCGCGCGGCGACAAGATCTTCGTGGGCACCGTCAAGCGCATGGACAAGGGCGACATCATCGTCGAGAGCGGTCGCGTCGAAGGACGCCTGCGCCGCGGCGAGATGATCCCCAAGGAGAACCTGCGCAACGGCGACCGCGTCCGCGCCATGATCATGGACGTGGACCTGACGCTGCGCGGCGCGCCCATCATCCTGTCCCGCTCGGCGCCCGAATTCATGATCGAGCTGTTCCGCCAGGAAGTGCCCGAGATCGAGCAGGGCCTGCTGGAGATCAAGAGCTGCGCCCGCGACCCGGGCAGCCGCGCCAAGATCGCCGTGCTCTCGCACGACAAGCGCGTCGACCCGATCGGCACCTGCGTGGGCGTTCGCGGCAGCCGCGTCAACGCCGTCACCAACGAGCTGGCCGGCGAGCGCGTGGACATCGTGCTGTGGTCCGAGGACCCGGCGCAGTTCGTGATCGGCGCCCTGGCCCCCGCCAACGTCACCTCCATCGTCGTCGACGAGGAGAAGCACGCCATGGACGTGGTGGTGGACGAGGAGAACCTCGCCATCGCGATCGGCCGCGGCGGCCAGAACGTGCGCCTCGCCTCCGACCTGACAGGCTGGAAGATCAACATCATGGACGCGAACGAATCGGCGCAGAAGCAGGCCGAGGAGTCCAGCGCGATCCGCACGCTCTTCATGGAGAAGCTGGACGTCGACGAGGAGATCGCCGACATCCTGATTTCCGAGGGCTTCACCAGCCTCGAGGAAGTGGCCTATGTGCCGATCCAGGAAATGCTGGAGATCGACAGCTTCGACGAGGACACCGTCAACGAGCTGCGCTCCCGCGCCAAGGACGCCCTGCTGACGATGGAAATCGCCCGCGAGGAAAGCGTGGAAGAGGTCTCGCAGGACCTGCGCACGCTCGGCGGGCTGACCCCCGATCTCATTGCCCGCCTGGCTGATTCCGGCGTGCACACCCGCGACGACCTGGCTGACCTGGCCGTCGATGAATTGACCGAAATCACCGGCCAGTCTGCGGACGAGGCCAAGGCCCTGATCATGACGGCCCGCGAGCACTGGTTCAACCAGCCTGCCGCGGCCCACGAGTGATGTGATGGGAGGCAAAAGAACACATGTCCAGCACCACCGTCGCCGAGTTCGCTGCAGAACTCAAGAAATCCACCGAAACGCTGCTTGACCAGCTGCGCAGCGCCGGCGTGGCCAAGCAGGCCCCGTCCGACGCGCTGTCCGACGCTGACAAGCAGAAGCTCCTGAGCTACCTGCAGGCCAGCCACGGCACCTCGTCGCCCGAGCGCAAGAAGATCACCCTGGTGAAGAAGTCCACCAGCGAGATCAAGCAGGCCGACGCCTCCGGCAAGGCCCGCACCATCCAGGTGGAAGTGCGCAAGAAGCGCACCTTCGTCAAGCGCGACGAGGGTGGCGATACCGCCGTGGTCGAGGCGCCCGAGCAGGAGACGCCGGCTCCCGCGTCTTCCGGCATGGACGACGCCGAGCTCGTCCGCCGCGAGGAAGAAGCGCGCCGCCAGGCCGAACTGCTGCGCCGCCAGGAAGAAGACCTGGCTGAAAAGCGCCGCGCCCGCGAGGACCAGGAACGCAAGGAGCGCGAGGCCGAGGCCCGCGCCGCCGCGTACGCCGCACAGCAGGCCGCCAAGGCCGCGGAAGTGGAGGCCACCAAGGTCGCCGCGACCCAGGAAGCCCAGGCCGAGACCGAAGCGCGCAACCAGGCGGCTGCCGAGGCGCGCGCCAAGGCCGACGCCGAGTCCAAGGCCCGTGCCGACGAGGAAGCCGCCCGCGCCCGTGACCTGGAAGAGCGCCGCCGCAAGGCCCTGGCCGAGGCGGAAGCCATCCGCGCCATGATGAATGCACCCAAGAAGGTGCTGGTCGCGAAGAAGCCGGAAGAACCCAAGCCCACGCCCAAGCCCGCCGAGGCGGCGCGCGCGGGTGCCAAGGGCACGCTGCACCGCCCGCCCGCGGTCGCGGGCCGTCCCGCGCCCGGCGCGTCCGCGCCCTCGGGCCCTGGCGCCGGCAAGGAAGTCAAGTCCGCCAAGCTGTCGTCCAGCTGGGCCGACCCGGCCAAGAAGAAGGCCATCCCGACCCGTGGCGACGCCACCGGCGGCATCGGCCGCAACTCCTGGCGCGGCGGCCCGCGCGGCGGCCGCCGTGGTGGCGACCGCGACCATCGCGACGACCGCGAGCAGGCCGCACCGGCCGAGCAGCGCGTGATCGAAGTGCACGTGCCCGAGACCATCACGGTGGCCGAGCTGGCGCACAAGATGGCCGTGAAGGCCTCCGAGGTCATCAAGCACCTGATGAAGCTGGGCCAGATGGTCACCATCAACCAGCCGCTGGACCAGGACACGGCCATGATCGTGGTCGAGGAAATGGGCCACAAGGCGGTCACCGCCGCGCTGGACGACCCGGAAGCCTTCACCGAAGCCGACATCGGCGCCGCCGAGGGCGAAGCCCTGCCGCGCGCCCCGGTCGTGACGGTCATGGGCCACGTGGACCACGGCAAGACCTCGCTGCTGGACTACATCCGTCGCGCCAAGGTGGCGGCGGGCGAAGCCGGCGGCATCACGCAGCACATCGGCGCCTACCACGTGGAAACCGAACGCGGCGTGATCTCCTTCCTGGACACCCCCGGCCACGAGGCGTTCACCGCCATGCGTGCCCGCGGCGCCCAGGCGACGGACATCGTCATCCTGGTGGTGGCGGCCGACGACGGCGTCATGCCGCAGACCAAGGAAGCGGTGAAGCACGCCAAGGCGGCGGGTGTCCCCATCGTGGTCGCGGTCAACAAGATCGACAAGCCCGACGCCAACCCGGACCGCGTCAAGCAGGAACTGGTGGCCGAGGAAGTGGTGCCCGAGGAATACGGTGGCGATTCGCCCTTCGTGTCCGTCTCGGCCCGCACCGGCCAGGGCGTGGACGAACTGCTGGAGCAGGTGCTGCTGCAGGCCGAGGTGCTGGAGCTCAAGGCCCCGGTGGACGCCCCGGCCAAGGGCCTGGTGATCGAAGCCCAGCTGGACAAGGGCCGCGGCCCGGTGGCCACGGTGCTGGTGCAGTCCGGCACGCTCAAGACCGGCGACGTGGTGCTGGCCGGCCAGACCTACGGCCGCGTGCGCGCCATGCTGGACGAGAACGGCAAGCCGATCAAGTCGGCGGGCCCGTCCATCCCGGTGGAAATCCAGGGCCTGACCGAAGTGCCGCAGGCCGGCGACGAGTTCATGGTGCTGGCCGACGAACGCCGGGCCCGTGAGATCGCGACCTACCGCGCCGGCAAGTTCCGCAACACCAAGCTGGCCCGCCAGCAGGCCGCCAAGCTGGAGAACATGTTCTCCGACATGACGGCGGGCGAGGTCAAGACCCTGCCGGTGATCGTCAAGTCCGACGTGCAGGGCTCGCAGGAAGCGCTGTCGCAATCGCTGCTCAAGCTGTCCACCGACGAGATCAAGGTGCAGATGGTGTACGCCGGCGTGGGCGGCATCAGCGAATCCGACGTCAACCTCGCGATCGCCTCCAAGGCCGTCATCGTGGGCTTCAACGTCCGCGCCGACGGCGGTGCCCGCAAGCTGGCCGAGAACAACGGCATCGACATCCGCTACTACAACATCATCTACGACGCCGTGGATGACCTGAAGGCGGCGATGTCCGGCATGCTGGCGCCCGAGAAGCGCGAAGAGGTCATCGGCGGCGCGGAGATCCGCACCGTGTTCGTGGCCTCGAAGATCGGCACGGTCGCGGGTTGCATGGTCACCTCGGGCATGGTCACACGGAACTCGCATTTCCGCCTGCTGCGCGACAACGTGGTGATCTACACCGGCGAGCTCGAGTCGCTCAAGCGCCTCAAGGACGACGTGCGCGAAGTCAAGGAAGGCTTCGAGTGCGGTATCAAGCTGAAGAACTACAACGACATCAAGGAAGGCGACACCCTCGAGTTCTTCGAGGTCAAGGAAGTCGCGCGGACCCTGTAAGCCGATGCCGAAGAAGTCCAGCACGCCCAACCGCGGCTTCAAGGTCGCGGACCAGATCCAGCGGGACCTGGCCGAGCTGATCCGCGAGGTCAAGGACCCGCGGGTCGGCATGGTCACGATCAGCGCGGTCGAGGTGACGCCGGACTACGCCCATGCCAAGGTGTTCTTCAGCGTGCTGGCGGGCGATGCCGCGGAAACCCAGGAGGCGCTCAACCACGCCGCCGGGTTCCTGCGCAACGGCCTCTTCAAGCGCCTGCACATCCACACCGTGCCCACGCTGCACTTCGTGTTCGACCGCACCACCGAGCGCGCGTCCGACATGAACGCGCTGATCGCGCGTGCCGTGGCCTCCCGTTCCAAGGACGACTGAAGGGCTGCGACCAGATTCCGGTGTGCTGGAGTTTGGCCGCGACCGCCGAACCCATGCCGAAATTGGTGTCTGACATTCCCAAGAAACGCCGCCCCGTGCACGGCGTGCTGCTGCTCGACAAGCCCCTGGGCTGGTCGAGCAACCAGGCGCTGCAGAAGTGCAAGTGGCTGCTGCGCGCGGAAAAGGCGGGCCACACCGGCACGCTGGACCCGCTCGCCACCGGGGTGCTGCCGCTGTGCTTCGGTGCGGCGACCAAGTTCGGCCAGCTGCAGCTGGACGCCGACAAGACCTACGAGGCCGTGCTGCAGCTGGGCGTGAAGACCCGCACCGGCGACCGCGAGGGCGAGGTGATCGAGACCCGCCCGGTGCCGGCCCTGGACGACGCGGCGCTCGCCGCGGTGCAGGCGCGCTTCACCGGCCCCATCCGGCAGGTGCCGCCCATGCACAGCGCCCTGAAGAAGGACGGCAAGGCCCTGTACGAATACGCCCGTGCCGGCGAGACGGTGGAGCGCGAACCGCGTGACGTGGTCATCCACGCCCTGCGCATCGCGCGCATCCCGGGCAGCGCCGACACCCTGGCCCTCACCGCCCACGTGAGCAAGGGCACCTACATCCGCACCCTGGGCGAGGACATCGCCGAGGCCCTGGGTTGCGGCGGCCACCTCATTGCGCTTCGCCGCATCGACACCGGCGGCATTCCGGTGGCCGACTGCGTCACCGTGGAGCAGCTCGAGGCCCTGCCCGAGGACGAGCGCCTGCGCCGGCTGCGCCCGGTGGACGCCCTGCTGGGCAGCCACGTGCGTGTCACGCTGGACGCCGACAATGCCGGGCGATTCCTCTCGGGCCTGCGCCGCCGCGGCGAATGGCCCGATGCCACCCAGGTGGCCGTCTATGCCGACCAGCCCGCATCGCTGCTCGGAACCGCGCACGTCACGCGCGGCGAACTGATCCCGGGGCGTCTGCTGAGCCCCATCGAAATCCAGCAAATCCTGCAAGCATCGCCATGAGCACCAGACAGATCCGCAACATCGCCATCATCGCCCACGTGGACCACGGCAAGACGACCATGGTCGACCAGCTGCTGCGCCAGTCCGGCACCTTCGCCGAGCACGAGAAGGTGGTCGACACCGTGATGGACAACAACGCCCTCGAGCGCGAGCGCGGCATCACCATCCTGGCCAAGAACTGCGCCGTCAGCTGGAAGGGCACCCACATCAACATCGTGGACACCCCCGGCCACGCCGACTTCGGCGGTGAGGTGGAGCGCGCCCTGTCCATGGTGGACAGCGTGGTGCTGCTGATCGACGCCCAGGAAGGCCCGATGCCGCAGACCCGCTTCGTCACCAAGAAGGCGCTGGCCCTGGGCCTGCGCCCCATCCTGGTGGTGAACAAGGTGGACAAGCCGGGCGCCGCGCCCGACAAGGTCGTCAACGCCGCCTTCGACCTGTTCGACAAGCTGGGCGCCACCGACGAGCAGCTGGACTTCCCGGTGGTCTACGCCTCCGGCATCAACGGCTGGTCCTCGCTGGAGCAGGGCGGCCAGGGCGAGCAGTGGGGCCCCGACATGTCGGCCCTGTTCGACACCATCCTGAAGCACGTGCCGCCGCAGAACGGCGACCCGGAAGCGCCGCTGCAACTGCAGATCTCCGCCTTGGACTACTCGAGCTTCGTCGGTCGCATCGGCGTCGGCCGCGTCAGCGCCGGCACCATCAAGCCCATGATGGACGTGCTGGTCATGGAGGGCCCGGACGGCAAGTCCTTCAAGGGCCGCATCAACCAGGTGCTGACCTTCCGCGGCCTGGACCGCGTGCAGGTGACCGAGGCCGGCCCGGGCGACATCGTGCTGGTGAACGGCATCGAGGACCTGGGCATCGGCGTCACCATCACCGACCCGCTGAACCCGCAGCCCCTGCCCATGCTCAAGGTGGACGAACCCACCCTGACCATGAACTTCTGCGTGAACACCAGCCCGCTGGCCGGCCGCGAAGGCAAGTTCGTGACCAGCCGCCAGCTGTGGGACCGCCTGCAGAAGGAGCTGCAGCACAACGTGGCGCTGCGCGTCTCCGACACCGACGAGGAAGGCATCTTCGAGGTCTCCGGCCGCGGTGAACTGCACCTCACCATCCTGCTGGAAAACATGCGCCGTGAAGGCTACGAGCTGGCCGTCTCCAAGCCGCGCGTGGTGTTCCGCACCATCGATGGCGAGCGCTGCGAGCCGATCGAGCTGGTCACCGCCGACGTGGAAGAGCAGCACCAGGGCGGCGTGATGCAGGCCCTGGGCGAGCGCAAGGGCGAGCTGGTGAACATGGAGCCGGACGGCCGGGGCCGCGTGCGCCTGGAATACCGCATCCCGGCGCGGGGCCTGATCGGCTTCACCAACGAATTCCTCAACCTGACCCGCGGCTCGGGCCTGATCTCCAACATCTTCGACGGCTACGAGCCGCACAAGGGCGAGATCGGCGGCCGCAAGAACGGCGTGCTGATTTCCATGGACGACGGCGAGATCTTCAACTACGCCCTGGGCAAGCTGGACGACCGCGGCCGCATGTTCGTGAAGGCCAACGACCCGGTGTACGAGGGCATGATCGTCGGCATCCACAGCCGCGACAACGACCTGGTGGTCAACGCCACCCGCACCAAGCAGCTGACCAACTTCCGCGTCAGCGGCAAGGAAGACGCGATCAAGATCACCCCGCCCATCCAGCTCACGCTGGAGTACGCGGTGGAGTTCATCGAGGACGACGAACTGGTCGAGATCACGCCCAAGAGCATCCGCCTGCGCAAGCGCCACCTCAAGGAACACGAGCGCAAGCGCGCTTCCCGCGAAGGCGCATAAGCACCAGCGGTGAAGCTCCGGCACGCCCAGGCCGTCTGGATGATGGTCGCGGTGACCCTGATGTGGTCCACCGCGGGCGTGGTCACGCGTCACCTGGAGCAGGCCCGCAGCTTCGAGGTCACCTTCTGGCGCAGCTTCTTCACCGTGCTGTCGCTGCTGGTGATCCTGCCGTTCGCGCAGGGGCCGGGGGTGTGGCGCAAGCTGCGCCATGGCGGCGCCACGCTCTGGCTCTCGGGCCTGTGCTGGAGCGTGATGTTCACCGCCTTCATGGTGGCGCTCACGCTCACCAGCGTGGCCAACGTGCTGGTCACCATGGCCATCGGGCCGTTCGTGACGGCCCTGATGGCACGTGCATTCAACGGCCATCGCATCCCCTTGCGGACCTGGCTGGCCATCGCGGTGGCGGGCGCCGGCATCGCGTCCATGTATGCCGACCAGATCAGCGCCGGCGGACTGGTCGGCACGCTGGTGGCCCTGTGCGTGCCCCTGGCGGCGGCCAGCAACTGGACGCTCACGCAACGATCGCACAGCCAGGGGCGGGACGTGGACCTGGTGCCCTCGGTGCTGGTCGGCGCCGTGGTCTCGTCCCTGGTCACCTTGCCGCTGGCCTGGCCCCTGCAGGCCTCAGCGCACGACCTGGTCCTGCTGGGCCTGCTGGGCCTGGGGCAGCTGGCCATTCCCTGCGTGCTCTGCGTGATGAGCGCCCGGGTGCTGGCGGCGCCCGAGGTGTCGCTGCTGGGGCTGCTGGAGGTGATTTTCGGCATCCTGCTGGCCTGGGTGGGCGCGGGCGAAGCCCCGGCCGCCTCGGTGCTGGCGGGGGGCGCACTGGTCATCGCCGCGCTGGTGGCGAACGAACTGCTTGGATGGAGTAGACAGAAGGCAACACCATGAGCGAAGTCATCGCACAGATCCACGGCCGTGCCGGCCTCATCACCCTGAACCGTCCCAAGGCGCTGAATGCGCTCTCGCTGCCCATGCTGCGCGACATCACCGCCGCGTTGCTGGCCTGGCGCCACGACGACCGCGTCGAGGTGGTGGCCCTGCGGGGCGAGGGCAAGGAGGGGCCCTTCGGCGCCTTCTGCGCCGGCGGCGACATCCGCTTCTTCCACCAGGCCGCGCTGGCCGGCGACCCGCGGCTGGAGGATTTTTTCAGCGAGGAATACGCGCTCAACCACCTGGTGCACGTGTATCCCAAGCCGCTGGCCATCTTCATGGACGGCATCGTGATGGGCGGCGGCATGGGCCTGGCCGGCCATGGCCGCGCCCGCCGCACGCTGCGCATCGCCACCGAGCGTACGAAGATGGCCATGCCCGAGACCAACATCGGCCTGTTCCCGGACGTGGGCGGCGGCTACTTCCTCTCGCGCTGCCCCGGCCACATCGGTGAATACCTGGCGCTCACCGGCCATGTCATCGGCGGCGCCGACGCGATGGCGGCCGGCCTGGCCGACACGGTGCTGGCCGCGCAGGACCTGCCGGCCCTGTGGCAGCAGCTGGGGGCGGACGGCGCCGCCGCGCTGGCCGCCGTGCCGGTGCTCACGCCCGAACCCGGCGTGCTGGCCGCCCAGCGCGGCGACATCGACCGCATCTTCGGCCTCCCCACGGTGAAGGCCATCGTGGACGCGCTGGAGGCGGACGGGGGCCTGTGGGCCCACGAGACGGCCCAGGTCCTGCGCAAGCGGTCGCCGCTGATGCTGCACGTGGTGCTGGAGCAGGTGCGCCGTGCGCGTGCCATGGACCTGGCCGAGGAACTGCGCATGGAACGGGGCCTGGTGCGGCGCTGCTTCAGCCTGCGCCCCGGCGCGGCGTCGGAAACCGTGGAAGGCATACGCGCACTGGCGGTCGACAAGGACCACAGCCCCCGCTGGAACCCGGCCCGCATCGAGGACGTGAAGGCGGAAGACTGGCAGGCCTTCTTCGAGCCGGTGTGGCCGGCCGCCGCGCATCCGCTGCGCGACCTGGTGGGCTGAGGGACAGAGATTGCCGGGTCCGCCCGGCGGAACGGATTCGGCGGCGCCCCCGCGGCGCCCCGCGTCAGCGGTGCTTGCTCTTCATGAAGCGCTCGACCTCGCGCTTGCCTTCGCGGTCCTTGATGGTGTCGCGCTTGTCGTGCTCGGCCTTGCCCCGGGCCAGCGCGATCTCGCACTTCACGCGGCCGCCTTTCCAGTGCAGGTTGAGTGGCACCAGGGTGTAGCCGCGCTGCTCCACCTTGCCGATCAGGCGCCGGATCTCGTCCTTGTGCATGAGCAGCTTCTTGGTGCGCACCGAGTCCGGGTTGACGTGCGTGGAAGCCGTCTTCAGGGGGTTGATCTGGCAACCGATGACGTACAGCTCGCCGTCCTTGATCACCACGTAGCCGTCGGTGAGCTGGACCTTGCCCTCCCGCAGGGCCTTCACTTCCCAGCCCTGCAGGACCATGCCGGCCTCGTACTTCTCCTCGAAGAAGTAGTTGTACGAGGCCTTGCGGTTCTCGGCGATGCGGCTGGGGCTCTCCGGCTTCTTGGACATGGGCTGACAGGTGGGGGCAGGGCCGCGTCACTACAATGCCGCGGGGCCGCCGATTGTCCATGAAAACCGTCCACAAGTCCGTCCTGATCTGGTACAGCGCCTCGCAGATGTTCGAGCTGGTCACCGACGTGGCCCGCTATCCCGAGTTCCTGCCCTGGTGCGACCGCGCCCGTGTCCTAGCGGAGACGGGGGACGAGATGCGGGCGGAGGTGGGCATCGCCTTTGGCGGCATACGCCAGACCTTCACCACCCAGAACCAGCACCTGGAAGGCCGCGAGGTGCGCATGGCCCTGGTGGACGGGCCGTTCTCGCGGCTGGACGGGCAGTGGCGCTTCAGCCCCGTGGGCGAGTCCGCGGACGAGGCCTGCAGGGTGGAACTGGAACTGCACTACGGCTTCGACAACATGGCCTTGTCGGCCCTGGTCGGGCCGGTGTTCGACAAGATCGCCGGCAGCCTGGTGGACGCCTTCGTCAAGCGGGCCGAGCAGGTCTATGGCTGACGCCGGCGCAACGGGCCAGCGGCCCGCGGACCTCGAGACCCCGGATGACATGCTCGACGTCTGCGTGGCCTGGTCACCGGGGCCGCGCCAGGTCGAGGAACGGACGCTTCGCCTTCCGGCTGGCAGCCGGGTGGCCGACGCGCTGCGCGCCAGCGGCGTGGGCTCGCGACTGCCCGCGCAGGCGCTCGATGCCATGGAGGTCGCGGTCTGGGGCCGCAAGGCGGCGCTGGACCAGCCCCTGCGCTCCCGGGACCGGGTCGAGCTGTTGCGCGAGCTGCGCGTGGACCCCAAGGTGGCACGCCGCGAGCGCTTCAGCCGCCAGGGCGCACGCGCCGCCGGGCTGTTCGCGAAGAAACCGAAAAAGGCTTGAGCAGGGCCCCGGGCGAGGGGGCAGGCCGGGTGGCGAGCGACCTTCCCGAGCCGCGTCAGCGGCCGGAACGCCGGGCGGCCCCTGCGTTCACAGGCACTCGTGGGCGATCACGGCGTCCAGGCGGCGGCCTTCGGCCTCGCGCTGGGCGTCGTCCAGGAACTCGCGTTCGCCCTTGTCGTTGGTCTGGGCGATGCGCACACCGGAATCCAGGGCGGCCTTGCCGCGGCGGGCGCGCTGGCAGTTGTCGGCCTTGATGCGGGCGTTGGCTTCCTCCTGGGCGTGGCGCTTCTCGTCGGCGGCCGCCTGCAGCTGCTTCTTCTTGTCTTCCAGGTCCTTGTCGCGGCCGGTGGGCCGGGGCGCCGCGGCCGGCTGCGCCGCAGCGGCGTCGGAGGCGGCCTGCGCGGCCTGGGCGGCCTCGGCGGCGGCGAAGCGGCCGGGGCGTTTCAGCACGCGGTTGGCGGGAACATCGGCGGGCGGGGCCTGGTCGCTGAAGACCTTGCGGCCGTCCTTGTCGACCCACTGCCATTGGGCAAAGGCGGGCGCGGCGGCGACCAGGGCGATCAAGGCACAAAAACGTAGCAGTTGCATGGCGGCCCAGTGTAGCGAGAAGCCCTTCCATGGGCCAGCGTACAATGCCGTTTTTGGAGCTTGCCCCATGCGCCTTCTTGGTAATGCGCTCACCTTCGACGATGTGTTGCTGGTGCCTGCGTTCTCCCAGGTCCTTCCCAAGGACACCTCCCTCGCGACCCGACTGTCGCGGAACATCACGCTGAACCTGCCCCTGGTTTCAGCGGCGATGGACACCGTGACCGAGGCCCGCCTCGCGATTGCCATCGCCCAGGAGGGCGGTATCGGCATCGTGCACAAGAACCTCACGGCCAAGCAGCAGGCCGCCGAAGTGGCGCGCGTCAAGCGCTACGAATCCGGCGTGCTGCGCGACCCGGTCGTCATCACGCCCCAGCACACCGTGCGCCAGGTGATGGACATGTCCGAGCAGCTGGGCATTTCCGGGTTCCCGGTGCTGGACGGCGGCAAGGTGGTGGGCATCGTCTCCGGGCGCGACCTGCGCTTCGAGACGCGCTACGACATCCCGGTCAGCCAGATCATGACCCCGCGCGAGAAGCTGATCACCGTGCGTGAAGGCACCTCCCCGGCAGAAGCCAAGGCGCTGTTGAACAAGCACAAGCTGGAACGCCTGCTGGTGATCAACGACGCCTTCGAGCTCAAGGGCCTGATCACCGTCAAGGACATCACCAAGCAGACCAGCTTCCCGAACGCCGCGCGCGATGCCGCCGGGCGCCTGCGCGTGGGCGCGGCGGTGGGCGTGGGCGAAGGCACCGAGGAGCGCGTCGAAGCGCTGGTGAAGGCCGGCGTGGACGCGATCGTGGTCGACACGGCCCACGGCCACAGCAAGGGCGTGATCGAGCGCGTGCGCTGGGTCAAGCAGAACTACCCCCATGTGGACGTGATCGGCGGCAACATCGCCACCGGCGGCGCGGCGCGCGCGCTGGTGGAGGCGGGTGCCGACGCCGTCAAGGTCGGCATCGGCCCGGGCTCCATCTGCACCACCCGCATCGTGGCTGGCGTGGGCGTGCCGCAGATCACCGCCATCGACAACGTGGCCACCGCCCTGCAGGGCACCGGCGTCCCGCTGATCGCGGACGGCGGCGTGCGCTACTCGGGCGACATCGCCAAGGCCATCGCGGCCGGCGCCAGCACCGTGATGATGGGCGGCATGTTCGCCGGCACCGAAGAGGCGCCGGGCGAGGTCATCCTCTACCAGGGCCGCAGCTACAAGAGCTACCGCGGCATGGGCTCCATCGGTGCCATGCAGCAGGGCAGCGCCGACCGCTACTTCCAGGAAGCCACCACCGGCAACCCGAACGCGGACAAGCTGGTGCCCGAAGGCATCGAGGGCCGCGTGCCCTACAAGGGCTCCATGATCTCCATCGTGTTCCAGCTCGCCGGCGGCGTGCGTGCGGCGATGGGCTACTGCGGCTGCGCCACCATCGAGGACATGCGCAGCCAGGCCGAGTTCGTGCAGATCACGGCGGCTGGCATGCG
This sequence comes from Ramlibacter aquaticus, assembly GCF_015159745.1. GTDB lineage: Bacteria > Pseudomonadota > Gammaproteobacteria > Burkholderiales > Burkholderiaceae_C > Ramlibacter > Ramlibacter aquaticus. Next base: position 26,556 of record NZ_JADDOJ010000042.1, read on the forward strand.
TGAGAGCCACGTGCACGACGTGCAGATCACCAAGGAAGCGCCGAACTACCGCGCGGACTGATCCCCGTCGCAGGCCGGAATTCTGGCCATATTCGCCAGAGTTGGCCTGATTGATTAAAATCTGGCCAACTTTTCTATTTGGGCCAGACTCATGCAGACCGTCCCCGTGCACCAGGCCAAGGACCGTTTCTCCGCCCTGCTGCAAGCGGTGGAAGAGGGCGAGGAGATCGTGATCACCCGCCACGGCAAGAAGATCGCCCGCATCGTGCGCGAGACCGAGGCGCCGCCCGACGAGGCCGAGCGTGAACGCATCCGCAGGGAGGCGATCGCCGAGCTGGAGGCGTTCCGGGCCAAGGTCAAGCCCGCGGTTCCGGGCTATTCGGACTGGAAAACCCTGCGCGACCTGGGCCGCAAATACTGATGAAACCCATCGTCATCGACGCCTCGGCCAGCGCCGCCTGGGTCATGCCCGACGAGCGGAACCCGGCCGCGGACGAGCTGTACCTGCAAGCCCGCACGGAGAAGGACCGCTTCCACGCGCCTGCGCTCTGGCCGTGGGAGATGGGCAACATGATGGTGATGGGCGTTCAGCGTGAGCGCATCACCGCTGATGAAGTCGACGCCGGCCTGGCCTTGGTGGCCGGCGCCCATGTCACGGTGGAGCCACCGCCGGACCGGCACCGGCAGGCCCAGGTCGCACGGCTGGCCCTCGCCCACGGCCTCACCTACTACGACGCCGCCTACCTGGAGCTGGTGCTGCGCCTGAACGGCCAGCTCGCCTCCCACGACCAGCAACTCCTCGCCGCCGCCCGCGCCTGCGGCATCGTCTGCCTCAGCTTCTGAGACTTCGCCATGCAACACGACAAGATCCTCATCCTCGATTTCGGCTCCCAGGTCACCCAGCTCATCGCGCGCCGCGTGCGCGAGGCGCACGTGTACTGCGAGGTGCATCCCTGCGACGTCAGCGACGACTGGGTGCGCCAGTGGGCCGCCGACGGCAAGCTGCGCGGCGTGATCCTCTCCGGCAGCCATGCCAGCGTGTACGAGGAGAGCACCGACAAGGCGCCGCCCGCGGTGTTCGAGCTGGGCGTGCCGGTGCTGGGCATCTGCTACGGCATGCAGACCATGGCCCAGCAGCTGGGCGGCAAGGTGGAGGCCGGCCACAAGCGCGAGTTCGGCTTCGCGGCCGTCCGGGCCCGCGGCCACACCGAGCTGTTGCGCGACATCGCCGACTTCACCACCGACGAGGGCCACGGCATGCTCAACGTCTGGATGAGCCACGGCGACAAGGTCACCGAGCTGCCGCCCGGCTTCAAGCTCATGGCCTCCACCGAGAGCTGCCCCATCGCCGGCATGGCCGACGAGGCGCGCCGCTTCTACGCGGTGCAGTTCCACCCCGAGGTGACGCACACCGTGCAGGGCCACGCCATCCTGGAGCGCTTCGTGCGGGGCATCTGCCAGGCGCAGCCGGACTGGGTCATGCGCGACCACATCGCCGAAGCGGTGGAGGCGATCCGCCAGCAGGTCGGGGACGAGGAGGTGATCCTGGGCCTGTCGGGCGGGGTCGATTCCTCGGTCGCGGCGGCGCTGATCCACCGCGCCATCGGCGACCAGCTCACCTGCGTCTTCGTCGACCACGGCCTGCTGCGCCTGAACGAAGGCGACATGGTGATGGACATGTTCGCCGGCAAGCTGCACGCCAAGGTGATCCGCGTCGATGCCAGCGACCTGTTCCTGGGCAAGCTGGCCGGGGTGAGCGACCCGGAGGCCAAGCGCAAGATCATCGGCGGGCTGTTCGTGGACGTGTTCAAGGCCGAGGCGGCCAAGATCAAGGCGAGCCACGCGCGCCATGTGGCCTGGCTGGCCCAAGGCACCATTTACCCAGACGTGATCGAATCCGGTGGCGCCAAGAGCAAGAAGGCCGTCACCATCAAGAGCCACCACAACGTGGGCGGCCTGCCCGAGCAGCTGGGGCTGAAGCTGCTGGAGCCGCTGCGCGACCTGTTCAAGGACGAGGTGCGCGAGCTGGGCGTGGCCCTGGGACTGCCGCCCGAGATGGTCTACCGCCATCCCTTCCCCGGCCCGGGCCTGGGCGTGCGCATCCTGGGCGAGGTCAAGCGCGAATACGCCGACCTGCTGCGCCGCGCCGACGCGATCTTCATCGAGGAACTGCGCAAGCACGTGGACCCGCACTCGGGCAAGAGCTGGTACGACCTCACCAGCCAGGCCTTCACCGTGTTCCTGCCGGTCAAGAGCGTGGGCGTGATGGGCGACGGCCGCACCTACGACTACGTGGTGGCGCTGCGCGCGGTGCAGACCAGCGACTTCATGACCGCCGACTGGGCCGAGCTGCCGTACGCGCTGCTGAAGAAGGTGTCCAGCCGCATCATCAACGAGGTGCGCGGCATCAACCGGGTGACCTACGACGTGAGCAGCAAGCCGCCGGCGACCATCGAGTGGGAATGAGCCCCGGCCTGTAGCAGAATCGGCGGCATGTCGATGTACCAGCCGCCCCAGTTCCGCTCGACGAATGCGCAGGACGCCGCCGACATCATGCGTGGCTGGCCCTTCGCCTCCCTGATCACCACGGACGACGAAGGCCTGCCCTTCGTCACCCACCTGCCGCTGCACCTGGAGGTGGAGGAGGGCGGGCACTTCACCCTGTGGGGCCACGTCGCCAAGCCCAATCCGCAGTGGCGCCACCTGGAGGCGCGGCCGCGGGCGCTGGTGACCTTCATGGGCCCGCACGCCTACCAGTCGCCTGCCATCTACCCGGACAGGCAGCGCGTGCCGAGCTGGAACTACCTGGCCGTGCACTGCAAGGTGCAGGCCCGGCTGATCACCGAGCCGCAGCCCAAGGACGTGATGCTCAAGATGCTGATCGCCGACCACGAGGCGCCCTACGCGCAGCAGTGGGGGGAGCTCGGCACGGATTACCAGTTGCGCATGATGACCGGCATCGTCGGCCTGGAACTGCGCGTGACGGAATGGGCCTGCAAGCTCAAGCTCAACCAGCACCGGCCGGAATCGCACCTGTCGCTGCGCGAGCAGTACGCCGCCGGGCCCGAGGACGCACGGGCCCTGGCGGCCTGGATGGATCGACTGGGCCTGAAGGGCCCCAAGGAGACGTGATGCGCGGGATTTTCGGGATCGTGGGCCTGCTGCTGGTGGTGGCCATCGTGGGCGTCCTGGCGAAGAAGCAACTGTCGGCCGGCGTGGCGCCGCCGGCCCCTGCGGCCGCCCTGGCGGGCACCGGCGTCACGCCGCCCACCGGCACGCCCAAGGAGCAGGTGCAGCAGTTCAAGCAGGCGGCCGAGGCGGCCATGCAGCAGGCACGGCCCATGCCCACCGACGACAAGTGACGGACGAGGACTTCATGGCCCTGGCCCTGGCGCAGGCGCGCCAGGCTGCCGCGGCCGGCGAGGTCCCCGTGGGCGCGGTGCTGGTGCGTGACGGCGAGGTGATCGCCACCGGCCGCAACGCACCCGTGGCCGGGGCCGATCCCACGGCCCACGCCGAGATCCTGGCGCTGCGCGAGGGCGCCCGCCGGCTGGGCAACTACCGGCTGGACGGCTGCACGCTCTATGTGACCCTGGAGCCCTGCGCCATGTGCGCCGGTGCGATGCTGCACGCGCGCCTGGGGCGCGTGGTGTTCGGCGCCGCCGACCCCAAGACCGGCGCGGCGGGTTCCGTCGTCAACCTGTTTGCGCAGACGCGCCTGAACCACCACACCGCCGTGCAAGGGGCCGTGCTCGCCGAGGCCTGCGGCGCTGAACTGGCCGACTTCTTCAAGGCGCGACGGCTCGCGCAGCAGGAAGAGCGGGCCGGCGCGCAGCCGCTGCGGGACGATGCGCTGCGCACGCCCGAAAGCTGCTTCCGCGACCTGCCCGGCTACCCCTGGGCGCCGCGGTACCTGAACGACCTGCCTTCCCTGGCCGGGCTGCGCATGCATTACCTGGACGAAGGCCCGCGCGACGCGCCGCGCACCTGGCTGTGCCTGCACGGCAACCCGGCCTGGAGCTACCTGTACCGGCGCATGGTCCCGGTCTTCCTGGCTGCCGGTGACCGCGTCGTGGCGCCGGACCTCATCGGCTTCGGCCGCAGCGACAAGCCCAAGAAGGAGGGCGCGCACACCTTCTCCTGGCACCGCGAGGTGCTGCGCGAATTCGTCGAGCGCCTGGACCTGCAGCGCACGGTGCTGGTGGTGCAGGACTGGGGCGGCCTGCTGGGCCTGACCTTGCCCATGGCGGCGCCGCAGCGCTACGCTGGCCTGCTGGTGATGAACACCCTGCTGGGAACGGGCGACCGGCCGCTCAGCCCCGGCTTCCTGGCCTGGCGCGAGATGTGTGCGAAGAACCCGGCCTTCGACGTCGGCCGCCTGTTCGCCCGCGGCAACCCGCACATGACACCGGCCGAGTGCGAGGCCTACAACGCCCCCTTCCCCGACCGGGGCCACCGCGCCGCCCTGCGGGCCTTTCCGCCCCTGGTGCCCGAGACCCCGCAAGCCGACGGTGCCGCACTCTCGCGCGAGGCGCGGGCGTTCTGGCGCGATCGCTGGACCGGCCAGTCCCTGATGGCCATCGGCGCCCAGGACCCGGTGCTGGGCGTGCCGGTCATGCAGGCGCTGCGCGGCGACATCCGCGGCTGCCCCGAGCCCCTGGTGCTGCCGCAGGCCGGGCACTTCGTGCAGGAGCACGGCGGGGAAGTGGCGCGGGCGGCGGTGGGATACTTCCGCCGGTGACCCACAGCATCTACATCTATTCCCCCTCCAGCGCGGTGCGCGACCGCGCAGCCTTCCGGCGCGGCATCGCCCGCCTGCGGGCCCTGGGCCACGAGGTCGAGGTCGACGAGGCAGCCCTGTCCACGCACATGCGCTTCGCCGGCGACGACGACACCCGCCTGGCGGCCATCCACCGTGCGGCCGCGAGCGGCGCCGACGTGGCGCTCATCTCGCGCGGCGGCTACGGCCTGTCGCGCCTGCTGCCCGCCATCCGCTACAAGTCGGTGGCCCGGGCCATCGAACGGGGGACTCGCTTCGTGGGCCTGTCCGATTTCACCGCCTTCCAGAACGCGCTGCTGGCCGAAACCGGCGCGACCAGCTGGTCGGGCCCGGCCCTGGGGGAGGACTTCGGTGTCGAGGGAACGCCCGACGACATCATGGAAGCCTGTTTCGAGGACCTGGTGGAGGGGCAGGGCGAGGGCGCCGGCTGGCAACTGCCACGCACCGAGGCCCTGGACCGGCCGTTCCACGCCAAGGGCCTGTTGTGGGGCGGCAACCTCGCGATGCTGGCTTCGCTGGCGGGCACGCCCTGGCTGCCCAAGGTGCGAGGCGGCATCCTGTTCCTGGAAGACGTGGGCGAGCATCCCTACCGCATCGAGCGCATGCTCACCACGCTGCTGCATGCGGGCGTGCTGGCCCGGCAGAAGGCGATCGTATTCGGCCAGTTCACCCAGTACAAGGCCGTGCCCAACGACAAGGGCTTCAAGCTCGCGACGGTCGTCGACTGGGTTCGCCGGCAGGCCGGGGTGCCGGTGTTCACGGGCCTGCCTTTCGGCCATGTGCCCACCAAGGTCTGCCTGCCGGTGGGCGCCAAGGTGGAGATGGCTGCCGAAGGCCGCGATGCCCTGATCGTCTGGGGCCACAACCACTGAGGTTCCCGCGGGCAGAGCCGGCGGAGGCGGTGAGGCCGGGCGGACCCGGCGGCGTCAGCTCTCGAGCGGGCTGGGGCGCGAGGTCATGGCGCCCGGCAGCAGGCCGCGAAAGCGCGCCGTGATGGGCGCCAGCGTTTCCCGGGCCGCGGTTTCGCCTTGCAGGCTGGCCAGTGCGGCCATCAGGTCACCCCGCAGGTACCACAGCGCATGCACGTCGGCCGCGTAACGGATGCGGCGGGTAAGGTGGGGAAAGCGGCGGGGCGCCTCCGGCCCCAGGCAGGACAGCATGGCTTCGCGCACGTCCTCGGTGCCGTTTTCCAGCACGGAATCGGACGGCTCGCTCCCGCCCCCCAGGAGGCCGTAGATGCTGTTGCGCAATTTCGGCTTCAGCCAACCCATGATCAGATGCAGTGCAAAGTCAAGTTTCCAGATGAAGAAGTTAGGCCTTCGGTGTGAAAGCCGCAAGCAACTCCGTCGAAGATTTGTTCCAAAAACAACCACACATTCGCAGAAAACAGTAACCAAACGTCTGTGATACTGGTGATTAAGGGGTCCAACTTAACCTGTAAGGCCTCAGAAACGCGGGCAGGCATCCCTTGAAATCGCCTGAATCACCATCAGAAGCCGGCAAGGGGGCTGGGCCGGGACCGCAGGCCGCGTGGCAGGGCCTCGCGCACCGTCGCGCTGACGACTTCCAGTCGATGCATGGCCTCCGCCTCGCCGTGCACGGGCGCCAGCAGCGCCATCACTTCGCTGCGCATGAACCAGAGCGCCTGCAGGTCGGACGCTGCGCGCAGCCGGCGCGCCATGCGCACCGCGCGGTCGCTGGTCAGGTCTCGCAACAGTTCCACCAGCAGGTCGCGGAACCGTTCCGTCACCGCGTCGGTCGCGGCGTAGGCCCCCAGCCGGCCGGGCCGGCTGGGCCGGGTGCGGGGCGGGGCGGTCGTGCCGGTCAGCGAATTCAGGCTGTCTCGCAGCTTGTTGAAAAGGCTGTTCATGCGGAGGTTCCTTGGTTGGGCGCGCCGGCGGAGCCTGCGGGGCCCGTGCGCTGCAGCCCCAGGCTCACCAGTTCGGCGACCGGCAGGTCGCCCAGGCGGCGGGGCGGGGAAACATGGGGGGCGAACTCGCGCAGGCGCGTGAACACCATGAGGCGAAGCGGGGCGTCGGCGGCGGGCGAATCCGGGACGCCGTAGACGGCCTGGGCCCGGTCGGTGGCGGCCAGCCGGGCCACCAGGTCGCGCGTCACCAGCGCCGCGCCACCGCGCGCCGCACGGGACAGCAGCAGCGCCTGGTTGCCCACGTCGCCCACCACCTGCAGGTCCTCGCCGGGGCCGCCACCGTGGCCGACCCAGGCTTCGCCTTCGGCGGCGCCGCAGCGCAGCCCGATCTCACGCGTCCAGCCCTTGCGGATCTGCCAGCGCTGGCTCATGGCCTGGATCGCGCCTTGCAGGGCCTGTGCGGTGCGCAGCGCATCCATGAACTGCGACCGCCCGGCCTGCGGAAGGAAATGGCACACCAGGCGGTGGGGGCTGGTGCGCTGCACCCGGCCGCCGTTCAGCCTGGCCAGGGCCTGCACCGAAGCGCAGAACTCGTTGGCGAGCTCGAAATACTCCTGCACCAGCAGGCAGGTCCACAGGTCGTCCGCGTCCGCCAGGGCGACCGAGAGCACGGCCACAGGCAGGGTCTGCGGCACGGCATGCACGGAAACGCCTTCATGGGCGATCTGTGCCGCGGCCGCGGACACCGGTGCCATGCGCGGCGCGGGGGCCGCAGCAGGCTGAGCCGCCCCCGGCGCTGCCATGGGCGGGAAGATCGAAGGCTCCGGCTCCTCGTCGGCGCCACGCGGATCGGCTTCGCCTTCCATCTCCGGGGCGGCTGCACCGAAGTGATCCAGGATCCGGCCCAGGCTCCAGCCCTCGCGCTTGAGCCGCTGGATGGTCTCCACGCGCTCCACCGTGTCGTCCGGAAAATAACCCAGGCGCGGGGCCCCGGCGTCGCCCGGCTCTGGCGGCAGCACCTGGGGCCGGGGGACCAAGCCGTAGCTGATGTAGTTGTTGAGCGTGGCCCGGGAGATGCCGGTCCGCTCAAGGATGTCCTTGCTGCTCAACATGGTGTGTGTCTGTCTAAGTGTCTAAGTACTGTCTTGGACAGTAGATGGACGGATGTTTAGACAGTCTTGGACAGATGTCAAGCTTAAGGAGCGAGGTTCGTTGCATCGGGCAGACATCCGTCAGCAGGAGACCGGTGTGTAGGCCTCCTTGGACACACCCCTTAACTGTCCAAATTAACTTAGACAGATATCTTTGGGGCTGGCGTCGGTTCGAGCGGCTCCTGGGCTGGCGCGCGGCTCGAAGAGAAGCGCAACGGCGCCTTCGAAACGTTCTGCGGGTCCGGCGCAAGCTCGACGCCTTGGCGCGCCAGTGGCCGGTCGGCTGGGGGCTTCCCGAACCGGGTGGCGGCCCTCGCGCCGGATCGCGGACAATCGCGGGTTTTCCCGATCCC
>NZ_JADDOJ010000043.1 GCF_015159745.1 Ramlibacter aquaticus
AAAGATCGACAGCTTCGTCAGGCAGTACAACGAGAACTGCAAGCCGTTCACCTGGACGGCCACCGCGGATTCAATCCTCGAAAAACTCGCTCGCCTCTGCGCACGAATTACCGGGACAGGACACTAGCCCCGCGCCCGCGCGTCAGCCCAGCAGCAGGCGCGCAGCCCAGTAGGCACCGATGGCCATCTGGACCGAGAAGGCGCTGAAACGAAGGCTCACGGCCAGGCGGGAGGTCGACGCGAGATGGATCAGCGACTGGACCATGCGCGCCGCCAGCAGTGCGTACGCCAGCGGGTCCGTCACCGCAGTCTTGCCCGAGACCAGCGCGATCAGCATGAGCCCACCGAAGACCGGCAGGCCCTCGATGCAGTTCGCATGGGCTCGCGCCAGTCGCTGCATGAAGGGAGACAGGCTGGCGTTGTCCGGCGTGAAGCCGTTGGGCGGTACCCGTTTCGTCACGACGAGCTGGGTCCGGATGGCCTCCATGAGGATCAGCAGGACCAAGGTCCAGCTCACGAAGCCGGTGAGCGCACCGAGGGTTGAACTCATCGCAGTCCTCCTGACGCGGCCCGCAGCGCAAGCCGCACCTGATTGTGGCTGCAAACGGGCGCCGCCGCGGAATGATGCAGGCCGGCTTCCGTCGGGCCTGTGCGTCTCAGGACCCTGGTGCCGTGTTCGCGGCCCGACCCCAGGCCCTGCCGGGCCGGCCGGCAGGCCTCAGATCCGCCGCCGGCGCGGCACGACCTGCAGCGCGATGCGCACCTGCACGGGCGTGGCGCCCGTGGTGGCAGCGACGGGGGGCAGGTCCAGCAGCTGTTCGGCCTGCCACACGCGCACCTGCACGGCGCCGTCGGGCAGGCCCGCCAGCGACGCGTGGCCTTGCGCATCCGTCTGCAATGTCCAGGGCGACTGGGCGACATAGACGTAGCCGCGCATGGACCCGTGCAAGTGGCAGCCCAGCAGGATGGGACCCGGCTCGGCCAGCGTGACCTCCTGGGACTTCACCGCACCGCCGGCCTTGCGGCCGTCCACGCGCAGTTCGAAGCCCGCGCCCGGCGCGGCGTCCGCGCTGCCCATGAGCGTGGCCCTGGTGCCGCGCACGTGGTGGTCGAAGCTGTCCCGGTTCTCGAAGCTGACCTTCGCACCCGCTGCCACCACGGTGAGGGCCGGCACGAACTGCAGCTTCTCCTGCCCGATCACGGCGCTGGACGCGAGCGTGGGCGGCGTGCCCCCGGCATGGGCCGGCGTGGCGATCACCACGGCGTCGGGCACGGGCTTGCCGTCCTTGTCGACCACGGTGACTTCCAGCGTGCCCGCACGGGCGGGCAAGAGGGCCAGCGAGAGGGCCGCGAGCGCGCACCCGGCGCCCGCGCGCGCCAGCCGTCCCCAGCGGAATGCGAGGGTGTCCATCAGCGCACCGTGATCACGTCGCGGTGCATGGGTGCCAGCCGCGCCAGCAGCTGGCGCTGGTCGGCGAAGGCGATGCCTTGCGCGTCCATGGCCTGTTCCAGCACCTCCACCAGCGCATTGAAGTCGCCCTTGCGGATGTCCATGTCCGCATGCGCGGTCTTCATGTCGGCGCCGCCGTACTCGCAGGGCCCGCCGCTCACCTGGCAGACCTGGTCCGTGAGCTGCTCCTTGAGGTGCGGCAGGTTGGCCTTGGCGAAGAAGGGCCCGGTGCGCGCGTCGGCGGCCAGGCGGGTGACGAAGTCGTTCATGAGGCGCTCGATGCCGGGCTTCTCGCCCAGGTGCTGGTACAGCGAGGCGTCCGCCGACTGGGCGGAGGCCGCGAGCGGCGCGAGCAGGGAGGCGCCCAGCGCGGCGGCGGCGAGGATGTGCTTGAAGAAGGGATGCATGGCGTGTTTCCTTGTCGGCGTGTCAGAAGGCGACCTGGGCGGCGGCGTAGGCGCCGGACTGGCGGCGCGAGCCGGTGATGCCGGGCACGACGCGGCCCAGGTCGACCCAGGCCAGCGTGAACGAGAGGTGGTGGGTGGGCGCCCACGCGATGAAGACGTCCTTCCAGTCGCTCTCGTGCAGGGCGCTGCCCAGCCCGGCGGCGCGACCCAGCGCCTCCAGGTTGTTCGGCTTGAACCGGTACTCGGCGCCGACCGCGATGTCGTGGCGCAGCAGGTAGGCGGCCGAGAGCTCCGCCTGCCAGCTGCGGCTGGCGCGGCCAGGCGCGGCGGCGCCGAATCCCAGCAGGCCGTTCTCGTTGGCCTGCGTGTTGCGCAGCGTGGCGTTCAGCAGCACGCCGGGGCCCAGCAGCAGCTTGGTCGCGGACACGTAGACATCGGTGCCGCTGCGCTTGGCGCCCAGGAAGTCGATCACCCCGCCCAGCGAGCCCGGGTGCAGCTGCTTGTGCTCGATGCCGACGGCCACCTGGGGCATCAGCGAGTCGGAATCCAGCACGGCGTCACCGGCGACCCGCAGCTTCGCGCCGAAGATGTCCAGCTTCAGGTGCTCGCCCGGCTGGATGCCGAAGGGCGCGATGCCGTTGAGAGCGATGGCCGGCGAGGCGTCGAAATCCTGGCGGGCGAGGGACACTTCCACGCGCTCGTTCCAGCCAGCGGCCACGCCGTAGGTCGTCAGGCCGTAGTCACGGGTGTGCAGCCGGCTCGCATGCGCCGACAGGCCCCATTCGCCCTCGGACGCATTGCTGCCGATGACCGCCCAGGGCGTGAGGCCGCCGCCGGCGGCGCCATCGATGCTGCTGACGCCACCGGTCAGCAGGAGCTTGCCGGTGTCGGCCTGGGCCTGGAAGGAAAGGGCCGCCAGGGCCGCCGCGGCGGGAATCAGGAGTTTGCGCATGGGAGGGCTCGTTGAGGTTCTGCGATGGATACGCAGAACTCATCCATTTGGATGCAAGCCCGCCGATAGAACCCTGGCGCCCCGGGCCGGCAGCGGCCCAGGCCGGCGCGGGGCCCGGCGTGCAGGGCCCCAGCGCGCGGGGTTTAGAAGCTGTACGAGGCGCCGACCCGGATGACGGGGAAGTACCGCAGGTTGTGCAGCTTGTCCTGCAGGCTCTGGTTCTCTGCGGCCAGGTCGGACGCGAGCGTGCTGCAGACGGCCGCCGGTGAGCAGCCGTTGGCCGTGAGGCTGGTGCGCGCGTTGCCCTGGAAGATCACGCCCAGGTCGCTGGTGAGCGACCAGCCCTTGCGCGCGCTGGTGGCCCGGCCCCAGCCGATGCCCAGGTAGGGCGACGGGCTGCGGAAGGTGGCGCGCCCGGACAGGCTGCCCAGCGTGTAGGTCGTGCCGTTGAGGGTGTACGTGCCGGCGCCCTGGGGCTGGCCGGTGGCGTCCAGCCTGTTGTTGTCGATCACCAGGCCGCCGGACACGCGGAACACCGAGTTCGCCTGCGGGAAGTAGTCGAGCAGCAGGTCGAAGGTCTGCAGGCGCAGCTTGGCGTCGTAGTCCACGCCGCGCGTGCTGGTGTTGTGCTTGTAGTCGAGGAAGTTGCCGCCCACGCGCAGGTCGAGCTGCGGTGCGATGGGGGTGGACAGGTGCACGCCCACGCCAGTGGTGCCCAGTTCCAGGCTCACGCCCAGGTCGGTGGCGAGGGCGGGAACGCAGGCACAGGCGGCGGCGAGGGCCAGGCTGGCGCGGACGGGAAAGAAGCGTTGGATCATGGGGGACTGCAGTGAAATGGCGAGGGTTGCGGTGCGCGCCGCATGGGCGCGCGGCTGGAATCCTATCCGCAGCGCGACGCTCAGGCCCCGGTCAGCTTGTCCCGCGCCAGGGCCAGGCGCTGCCCGGCTTCTTCGGCCACGCCGGCCACGCCGGGGTTGCTGGTGAGCTGCACCATCATGTGGGGGTCCAGGAAGCCGACCACCACGCGGCCGTCGGCCTCTTCACGCACGGTCACGTTGCAGGGCAGCAGCAGCCCGATCTCGGGCTCGGCCTGCAGCGCGCGGTGGGCGAGCGGTGGGTTGCAGGCGCCGAGGATGCGGTAGGCCGGCATGTCCACGCCGAGCTTGTCCTTCATGGCCTGGCGGATGTCGATGTCGCTGAGGATCCCGAAGCCTTGCTCCTTGAGCGCGAGGGTGACGCGCTCCAGCGCGGCGTCGAAGGGACCGGGAACGGTGATGTGATGGCCGTACATGCTGTGTCCTGGGTCGGATGCCGCAGTCCGCGCCCGCGACGTGCTCACGCGCGCGCCGGTGGGGCTGGCTTTGTTTCAGGAGGTTGCGGCGCGCCGGCCCTCAGCAATCCGCTGCGGGTGAAGGGCGTGGCGTGCCCCGACATGCGCAGGGCCAGCCGCGTGACCAGCGCGTGCGTGTCCATGGCGGGCGCGGCGCCGGGCAGCAGCGCCAGCCACAGCGCCGTGCCCGCGAGCCAGGCCTTGCCGGGCCGGGCGTGCGGCACGGGGCCCCGGCCCAGCACGGCCGCCGTGACGACCCCGCCCGTGAGCCAGCCCGCGACCACCTCGCTGGCCGAATGGGCGCCCAGCCTGTAGCGCGACAGGCCCACCAGCACGGCCAGCAGCAGGCCGGCGGCCGTGGCCCAGCGGCGTGCGCGGCCGGACGGGCTGGCGGCGAGCGCGGCGGCCAGTGGCGGGTACACCGCCGTGGCGAACATGGTGTGCCCCGAGATGCCGGTGAAGTCGAGTGCCGCCGAGCCGAGGCCCCAGCCGATGAAGGCCACCTTGGTCGCAGTGGTCAGCAGCACGGCGGCGCCCAGCCAGCCCATCCAGCGCAGGGCCTGGCTTCGGGACTCCGGCGCGCGCGCCTGCAGCGCGGCCGCAGCCAGCGCCAGCGGCAGGGCCAGCTGCGCTTCACCCAGGCGGGTGAGTGCATGCCAGAACGGCCAGGGGCCTGGAAGGTGGATCGCCCACATAGGCCGGCCATTGTGCAGTGCCGCAGACCGTCGCGTTCAGGCGGGACCCCTGCACGCCAGGAAAGTCATTGCACCGTCAAGCAAGGCCTATAGACTGGACGCTCTGTTCTTCACTCATCAGCAGGTCCCCCATGGCGAACATCCTCGTTCTGTATCACAGCGTCTACGGCCACATCGAGGCGATGGCGAATGCAGTCGCGCAGGGCGCACGCGAGGTGCCGGGCAGCACCGTGACCATCAAGCGCGTGCCCGAGACCGTGCCGGACGACGTGTTCCAGAAGTCCGGCGGCAAGGCCGACCAGCCGGCACCGATCGCCCAGCCGGGCGAACTCGCCGACTACGACGCCATCCTCTTCGGCACCGGCACGCGCTTCGGCAACATGACCGGCCAGATGCGCACCTTCCTGGACCAGACCGGCGGCCTGTGGATGTCGGGCGCCCTGGTCGGCAAGGTCGGCTCGGTCTTCTGCTCCAGCGCCACGCAGCACGGCGGCCAGGAGAGCACCATCCTGACCTTCATCCCCACGCTGCTGCACCACGGGATGGTGGTGGTGGGCCTGCCCTACGCCGAGCAGCGGCAGATGGGCATCGATGAAATCAAGGGCGGCAGCCCCTATGGCGCCTCCACCATCACCGGCGGCGGCGGCGAGCGCATGCCCAGCGAGCAGGAACTCGGCATGGCGCGCTTCCAGGGCAAGCACGTCGCCACGATCGCGACCAAGCTCTTCGGCTGAGCCTTGCAGGCCCCTCGCATGCCCGCCGGCGAGCCCCAGCCCCAGCCCCGTTACCGGCTGATCGGCGAGAAGTGGGACCAAGGCTGGTTCTTCGTCTGCCTGATGGCGGGCCTGATGCTGGGGCTGGCCGGCTTTGCCGGCGCCCTGGCCGCCTTCTTCACCGTCCGTGCCCTGGGCCCGAAAGTGCCGCGGGCCGCGGCCTTGGCCGGGGCGGTCGCCGCCGGCGTCCTGGTCACGGCCGGCGCCAAGGCGCTGATGGCGCTGGGCTGAGCCTCACTTCACATCCCAGTCCGGCGACGCCAGCTTGGCCGCCAGGAACTCCACGGCGACCCGCACCTTGGCCGGCACGCCGCGCCGCGTGGGGTAGAGCGCGTACAGGTCCAGCGTGAGCGAGCGGTACTGCGGCATCAGCTCGACCAGGTGGCCCGCGGCGAGTTCGCGCGCAATGAGGAAGGTGGGCTGCAACTGGATGCCCGCGCCGCGCAGGCAGGCCGCGATGCAGGTGTCGCCGTTGTTCGTCCACAGCCGGGGCTGCACCTTCACGCTGACCGGGCCGCCGGGCCCCGTGAACTGCCACTGCGTGCCCTGCGACAGCAGGCTGTAGGCCAGCACGTCGTGCTGCGCGAGCGCCGAGGGGTGTGTGGGCGTGCCCCGGCGCTCCAGGTAGGCGGGCGAGGCACACAGCACGAGGCGGGTGCTGGCGAGCTTGCGCGACACCAGCGATGAATCGGGCAGGCGTGCGATGCGCACCGCCAGGTCGAAGCCCTCCTCGACCAGGTCGATCACGCGGTCCGCCAGTTGCACGTCCAGCGTGACGCGCGGGTGGGCCTGCAGGAACTCGTCCCACAGCGGCGCGAGCTGCTGGATGCCGAAGCTCACCGGCACGCTCAGCTTCAGCAGGCCGCTCGCGGTCTGGCTGCGGGTGGACACCTCGGCCTCGGAGGCCTCGACGCTGGCCAGGATCTCCCGGCACCGGGCCAGGAAGAGCTCGCCTTCCTGCGTGAGCGACAGCCTGCGCGTGGTGCGGTGGAGCAGTCGCACGCCCAGGCGCTGCTCCAGCTCGGACAGGGAGCGCGATACCGCGGCCTTGGAGAGGCCCAGCGCGTCCGCCGCGCCCACGAAGCTGCCGGCATCGACCACGGCGGTGAACACGCGCATTGCCTGGAATTTGTCCATTGGCTCATTATCCTGAACAATGAATTGCCGGGATCTGGGTTTATCTGGTTATCGCCGATCAATACAGTCGAAGCATTCCCGCTGCAACGCGGGCCATCGAACTTGAAAGGTCCACACCATGAGCAACAGGCAATCCTCCTGGGTCCGCCGCCTGCTGGCCACGCAGGCCGGCTGGGGTCCCCTGGCCCTGCGCATCCCCGCGGGCATCATCTTCGCGGCGCATGGCTCGCAGAAGCTCTTCGGCTGGTTCGGCGGGTACGGCCTGCAGGGCACCGGCCAGTGGATGGAATCCATCGGCCTGGCGCCCGGCACCCTGATGGCGCTGCTGGCCGGCTCCGCCGAATTCTTCGGCGGCCTCGCGCTCATCGTCGGCCTGCTGGTGCGGCCCTCCGCGGCGGCCCTGGCCATCGCGATGACGGTGGCCATCTTCACCGCGCACCTGAGCCACGGCCTGTTCGTCGCCAACAACGGCTACGAGTACGCGCTCACGCTGCTGGCCGTGGCGCTCGCCCTGGTGGTCGCCGGGGGCGGCCGGGCCTCGGCGGACCGTGCCCTCAGCGCCGCTTCGGCCTGAGGCCGCAGGGGATGGCATGAACGACGCGTCGCTCGTCCTGGCCCGGCCGGCGCAGGCCGCCCGGCTGGTGCTGCTCTTCCACGGCGTGGGCGCATCCGCCGCCGACCTGGCGCCCCTGGGCACGGTGCTCTCGCAGCAGTTGCCGGAGGCCGTGGTGGTGAGCGTGGACGCGCCGAACGCGTCCACGCTGGGCCGGGGGCGCGAGTGGTTCTCCGTGGTCGACATCACCGAGGCCAGTCGCCCGGCGCGCATCGCGCAGGCGCTGCCCGCCTTCCGCGACACCGTGGCGCACTGGCAGCGGGACAGCGGCATCGCCGCCGCGCGCACCACGCTGGTGGGCTTCTCGCAGGGCGCCATCATGGCGCTGGCCGCCACGCAGCACGAGGACGCCTGTCCGGCGGGCCAGGTGGTGGCCGTCGCCGGGCGCTACGCCGCGCTGCCGGACCGGCGCCCGGCGGCGCGCGTCCATCTCGTGCATGGCGAGCAGGATGCGGTCGTCCCGGCGCGGCACGCGCGCGAGGCGTTCGCGGCCCTGCAGGCCCTGGGTGCCGACGTCAGCCTGGACCTGCTGCCCGGCCTGGGCCACGGCATCGACGGCCGCGCGGCGCGCCTCGTCGCCTCGCGGGTCGGCGAGGGCTGAGCCCCGCCCGCGCAGCCGGGCGGCCGGCGCGTCCCCAGGCTCAGGCCCGCCCCGCCAGCATGTTCCGGCTCATGCGAGTGAACACCCGGTCGACGGCCACCAGCGCGAACACGCTGAGCGCGATGATCGCGATCAGCCCGGGCATGTCCGTCGCGCGGACCTGGAACTGGCCAGGCGGCACCAGGGTGGGGGAGGTGGTGGTGCAGACGAAGTCCGCCGCCGCCATGCCGGTGTAGTGCATGGCGCAGACCGCGGCGCCCATCACCAGGGCGCCCAGGATGCGGCCTGCCAGGCGCTGCGTCTGGAAGCCCAGGACCAGCCCCAGCGTGGCCGCGACGACCGCCACTGCCACCGAGGCCCCGACCGTGGGCCACGACCACACGAAGCGGCCGCCGAAACGCATGCCCTGCATGCCCAGGTAATGCATCACGCAGATGGCTGCGCCCAGGCAGAGCCCCGCCACCGCGTAACGCAGCGGCGAGCGCTTCTGGGCCAGCGCCCACAGCGCGATGCCGCAGGCCAGCACCGCGGCGACCAGCGAGCCCAGGGTCTCCGGAAGCGAATAGGCCACGGCCAGCGGCAACTGCAGGGCGAGCATGCCCAGGAAGTGCATGGTCCAGATGCCGAAGCCGCCCAGGGCCACGCTGGCCGCGCACAGGTTCACCCAGCGGTCGAAGCCGGTGATGCTGGCGCGGTACTGGGCGATGGACTTCATCGCCAGGAAAGCGCCCACCGCCGACACGAGGTAGGACAGGGCCACGAGCATGGGGCTGTAGCTGGCGGCGACGAGCTGGTTCACGAAGGCACTCCTTGGGGCGCGGGCCGTGGCGACGAGGCCATCCGGTCCGCCGGTTCCCCGTCTTTTCGTCCCCGGCGGCCAGAGCTTGAGCCCAGCCCCCGGCCGGGCCTGCGCGGCTCAAGTCGCCGTCCGGTGTGCCGAAGAGTGGGGATGACCCACCGGGCCAGGCCATGCTGACGACCGAATCCTCCACCTACCAGCTGCTGGCCGTCGGCCGCGCACGGCAGCTGATCGTGCTGGCCGTGGTCCTGATCAACATCGTGGCGGGCGTGTGGATAGGCGCCGGCGTGCTGAGCGCGCGCTCGGCCCTGGAGGCCGAGGCCGAGGCCTCCTCCCGCAACATCGCCGCCGCGCTGGACGGCCGGCTCTCCGACCTGGTGGCCAAGGTCGACCTGGCCCTGCTCACCATCGTGGACGAACTGGCGGACCGGCAGGCCCGTGGCCTGCCCCTGGAGGGCGAGGACACGACCCGCCTTCTGGAGGCCCAGCGCGGGCGCATCCCCGGCCTGCATGCGCTGCGGCTGGCCGATGCCCGCGGCGACGTGGTCGCCGGGCGGGGCGCGGCCGCGGGGCCGCGCGCGAGCTGGGCCCGGCACGCCTTCTTCCAGCAGCAGCGCGAGCAGCCCCGCGGGGGCCTGCTGGTGTCGGACCCGATCCAGGGCGAGCTCACGCAGGCGCGGCTGATCTCGCTGTCGCGGCGCGTGAACCGGCCGGACGGCAGCTTCGCGGGCGTGGTGTCCGCCTCGATCGACATCAACTACGTGCTGGACCTGCTGGGCACCCTGAGCGTGGGGCCGGCCGGCGTGATCGTGCTGCGCGACTCGCACAACGGCCTGGTCACCCGGCGCCCGCCGCTGCCGGGGCCGCGCGGCCAGCCTGGCAACAGCCAGCTGGCGCCCGAGCTGCAGGATGCGCTGGCGCGCAATGCCCGCGCCGGCACCTTCCGCACCCTGCAGTCCGCCGACGGCAAGGAACGCATCGATTCCTTCCGCCGGCTGGCCGCCGCGCCCTACACCGTCATCGCCGGCCATGGCGCCGACGACTACCTGGCCGAGTGGCACCGCAGCCTGGTGGCCGCGGTGGCGGAATGGCTGCTGCTGCTCGCCTTCACCAGCGGCATCGCCGTCGTGGTCGTACGGGCCATCGACCGCGCCACGCACCTCACGCAGGCCAAGGCCCGCTTCCTGGCCAACATGAGCCACGAGCTGCGCACGCCGCTGAACGCGATCATCGGCCTCAACACGCTGCTGCGCGCCTCCACGCTCACGCCGCGCCAGCGCGACCACCTGGACAAGAACGACAGCGCGGCACGCTCGCTGCTGCGCCTGCTCAATGCCGTGCTGGACTACTCCAAGATGGACGCCGGCAAGCTGGAGATCGAGCAACGCCTGTTCCCGCTCGAGGGCATGCTGCGCCAGCTGGCCGTGGTGATCACCGTGAACGCCAACCCGCGCCTGCAGGTGCAGGTGCTGTTCGACATCGACCCGCGCCTGCCGCGGCAGCTGCTGGGCGACGAGTTGCGCCTGCAGCAGGTGCTGACCAACCTGGCGAGCAACGCGCTGAAGTTCACCGAGACGGGGCAGGTGGTGCTGCGCGTGGAACGCCGCAGCAGCGTGGCGGGCGAGGCGGTCGCCTTCTCGGTCGCCGACAGCGGCATCGGCATCGACCCACGCCAGCAGCACCTCATCTTCTCCGCGTTCTCGCAGGCCGAGGCTTCGACCACGCGCAAGTACGGCGGCACCGGCCTGGGCCTGGCGATCAGCCGCCGCCTGGTGCAGCTGATGGGCGGCGAGCTCGGCATGCGCAGCACGCCCGGCCAGGGCAGCGTGTTCTCCTTCGCCCTGCCGCTGGACGGCGCCTCGGCCGACGCGGGGCCCGCGCTGCCGGGGCCCGCCGCTGCGCAGGAGGCCGCCGGGCCACGCCTTCGCGCGCTGCTGCTGGAGGACAACGCCGTGGCGCGCGACATCGCCGTGCGCCAGCTCGAAGGCCTGCGTTTCGACGTGGGTGAGGCCGCGACCCTGGAGGCCGCGCAGCAGCTGCTGCTGCAGGACGCACGCCCCTGGGACCTGGTCTGCGCCAGCTTGTCGGACACCGACGTGAAGCCCCTGCAGCGCCTGGTGGCGGCCATCGTGCCCGCGCCTGCCGTGCTGCTGCTGGCCCGGGGCGAGCGCCACGCCGCCGCGCTGCAGGCCGCCGCCGCGGGCCAGGGCGGCGAGATCCGGGTGCTGGCCAAGCCCTACACCGACGCGCAGTTCGAGGAGGCCCTGCGCAGCCTGGAGCGGCCGCAGGCCGCCGTCGCCCGCTTCGCCGACACCGACGTGCAGCGCCGGCTGGAGGGCGTGCGCATCCTGGTGGTGGAGGACAACCTCATGAACCAGCAGGTGGCCGAGGAACTGCTGGCCAGCGAGGGCGCGCGGGTCGCGCTCGCCGGCAACGGACGGCTGGGGCTGGAGGCGGTGCGCGCCGCTTCGCCGCCCTTCGACCTGGTGCTGATGGACATCCAGATGCCCGAGATGGACGGCCACGACGCCACCCGCGCGATACGCCGCCTGCCGGACCAGGCGGGCCTGCCCATCATCGCCATGACGGCCAACACCGACGCGGCCGACCGCGCGGCCTCGCGCGCCAGCGGCATGGACGCCCACATCGGCAAGCCCTTCGACCTCAACGCGCTGGTGGCGCTGATCGAGCAGGTGCGGGGGGAGGCCGCCGCGCGCCGGGCCGCCGCGCCGGCGCCCGCGCCGGACCTGGACCTGGACCTGGACCTCAGCCTGGACCTGGACCTGAGCGCTCCGGCTGCGGGGGCGGCCGGGCCGGCGCCCCAGGCCGCCGCCAGCGAGGCCGTCGTGCCCATCGACCTGCAGCGGGCGCTGATGAACGTGGGCGGCATGAAGCAGCTCTACGTGAAGGCCGCCCGGCTCTTCACCGACAACCTGGAGCGCCAGTTCGAGGCCCTGCAGGCCAGCGTGGCGCACGACGCGGCGCCGGACGCGATCCGCGCCATGCACACCCTCAAGGGCAATGCGGCCACGCTGGGCGCGGCCGACCTGGCGAGCCTGGCCGCCGAAGTCGAGGCCCGCTGGCGCACCGAGGGCCTGGCCGATGCGAATGCCGCGATCGCCCAGGTGCGCGCGCGCGCCCGGTGCGCCCGCCAGGCCGTGCTGGAAGCGGTCGAGCAGCTCGCGTGAGCGCGGACCGGCAGCGCCGGATGAGAAGCCGACTTCCCTGGCTTTTCGCGCCTTCCCCGGGCCGGGGCCGGGCCATGATGCGGGACCACAGGCCCATCCATGTCCCACCCTGATCCGAACCCCGGGAGCGCCCTGCACGGCCTCATCTACGTCAGCTCCGCCACGCGCACCTTCCGGCCCGAGGAGCTCGACCGGCTGCTGCAGAAGGCGCGGCGGGTGAATACCACCCGCAACATCACCGGCGTGCTGCTGCACGGCGGCGGCAACTTCATGCAGGTGCTGGAAGGCCCGGCCGCCGACCTGGCCGAGGTCTACGGGCGCATCGTGCAGAACCCGGCCCACACCCAGGTGGTCGAGCTCTTCCACGGCGATATCGAGCGGCGCGAGTTCGAGGGCTGGTCCATGGCCTGCCGCGAGATCAGCCAGCTCACCTTCGAGCACCTGCGGCTCGCGCCCCACGGCAGGCACCACGCGCTGATCTCGGACTTCTGGCAGGCCAACTGCTGAGGCGCAGGGCGGGTCGTTGGGCTCAGCCAGGGCATCGTCCTTCGCCTACAAGCTCGGCGGGCCCCGGACGCCTATGGTGCGGGGCCAACCTGGAAGGACCCCCTGCATGAAGATCCTCATCGTTCTGACCTCCCACGACAAGCTGGGCGACACCGGCAAGAAGACGGGCTTCTGGCTCGAGGAACTGGCCGCGCCGTACTACGTGTTCAAGGACGCCGGCGCCGAGCTGACCCTGGCCTCGCCCCTGGGCGGCCAGCCGCCGCTGGACCCCAAGAGCGACCAGCCCGATGCGCTGACCGATGACACGCGCCGTTTCCGCGCCGACAGCGCCGCCATGCAGGCGCTGGCGACGACGAAGAAGCTCTCGTCCGTGCGCGCGCAGGATTTCGACGCCGTGTTCTACCCCGGCGGCCACGGGCCCCTGTGGGACCTGGCCGAGAGTGCCGAGTCCAGGGCCCTGATCGAATCGACCCTCGCCGCGGGCAAGCCGGTCGCCGCCGTGTGCCACGCCCCGGGCGTGCTGCGCCACGTGAAGGCGCCCGACGGCTCGCCGCTGGTGCGGGGCAAGCGCGTCACCGGTTTCGCCAACACCGAGGAAGAGGCCGTCGGGCTGACCCGGGTCGTGCCCTTCCTGGTGGAAGACATGCTCAAGTCCGCCGGTGGCCAGTACGCCAAGGGCCCGGACTGGAAATCCTTCGTGCTGACCGACGGGCTGCTGGTGACGGGGCAGAACCCCCAGTCCTCGGCCGCCGGGGCCCGGGCCCTGCTGCAGGTGCTGGAGGAGAACGCGGCGCTCAGCGGCCGCGCCGGTGCCTGACGCGGGCGGGCCGGCCGGCGCGCAGCATCCCGGGGTCGTCGACGCTCAGGACCGCGCGCCCGCCATCACCCCGTAGACCGCCTCCAGGCTGACGGGCTTGAGCAGGTGGCCGTCGAAGCCCGCCTCGCGGCTGCGTTGCAGGTCGGCGGGCTGGCCGTAGCCCGTCACCGCCACCAGCACCGCGTCGCGCCCGGCGGGCTCGCCCCGCAGGGCGCGCGCCACCTCCCAGCCGTCCCGCCCGGGCAGGCCGATGTCCAGCAGGACCAGGTCCGGATGGAACGCCCGGGCCGCCGCCATCGCGCTCTCGCCGTCGCCCTCGCGCCGCACCGTGTGGCCGTCGCTTTCCAGCAAGGCCTGCAGCATCGCGGCCCCGTCCTCGTTGTCGTCGACCACCAGCACGCGCAGGGGCTTCACCGGTGCGGCCACGCTGCCGGGCTGCGCGCCGGGCACGTCCATCTCGCGGCGCGGCAGGCTCACCGTGAAGCAGGCGCCGCCCCCGGGCGGGGATTCGGCTTGCACCGTGCCGCCGTGCAGCTCGACCAGGCGCTTGACCAGGGCCAGGCCCAGGCCCAGGCCGCCGCGCGAGCGGTCTATGGTCGTGCCGCCCTGCGTGAACAGGTCGAAGACCTTGGGCAGCAGGGCCGGCTCGATGCCCGGGCCGTTGTCGCGCACCACGATCTCCACCCAGCCGGGCCTCTCGGGCGGAACGCGCGCGGCCAGCGTCACCTCGCCACCGTGCTGGGTGTACTTGGACGCGTTGTTGAGCAGGTTGGCCACGACCTGCGTCATGCGGGCCGGGTCCATCACCAGCGCGAGCGCGCCATCGACCTCCAGGCTGAAGTGCTGCCCGCGCTCCTTCATCAGCGGCCGCACCGTCTCGGCGGCGGCCTGCAGCACCGCCTCCAGGCGAGCCCGCTCCAGCCGCAGCTCGATGCGGCCCTGCGTCACGCGCGAGACCTCCAGCAGGTCCTCCACCAGCCGGGCCATGTGCTTGACCTGGCGGTGGATGATCTGCACCGCGCGGTCGCGCAGCTCGGTGCGCTCGCCCGCACGCTCCAGCATGTGCACCGCGTTCGAGATCGGCGCCAGCGGGTTGCGCAGCTCGTGCCCCAGCATGGCCAGGAACTCGTTGCGCAGGCGGTCGGCCTCCACCAGCGCCTGCTCGGCCGCCTTGCGCGCCGTGATGTCCACCGAGGTGCCCACCAGCCCGAGCACGCGGCCGCCGGCATCGCGGAAGGGGGCCTTGGTGGTCAGCCACACGGCCTGCCGGCCATCGGGATAGTTCAGCGCTTCCTCCAGCGTGACCGCCACGCCGCCTTCCATGATGCGGCGGTCGTTCTCCATGAGCACGGCCGCCTGCGCCTTGTTGGGGATGAACTCCATCACCGTCTTGCCCAGGAAGGCCTCCAGCGGGGCGCCGGCCAGCTCGGCAACACCCCGGTTGGCCAGCAGCATGCGACCCGCGGTGTCCTTGGCATAGACCACGCCGGGCACCGCCTCGATGAAGGCCCGCAGCAGCTGGGTGGCCTGGTCGCGCTCGTGCTCCAGCGAGCGGCGCTGCTCGATGTCCAGCAGCACGCCCGGGAAGCGCAGGGGCTTGCCGTCGGGCCCGTGGTCCACCCGCCCGTTCGCCTGGATCCAGTGGTAGCGGCCGTCACGGCCGCGCACCCGGTACTCGCGGCTGTAGGGGCCACCGCCGCGCAGGCCCTCCTCGATGGCCTCGCGCACACCCGGCAGGTCGTCGGGGTGGATGGTGGCGATCACCTGTTCGAACCCCAGGCCCGACTGGCCCAGCGCCGGGTCGATGCCGAAGCTCTCGGCGAACCGCTCGTCGACCGAGATCTTGCCGCTCACCAGGTCCCAGTCCCAGGTGCCCACGATGGCGCCCGCGGCCAGCGCCAGCTGCACGCGCTCGGCCGAGGCACGGGCCTGCGCCAGGATCTCATCCTTGGCGCGGCTGGCCTGCGCAAGCTGTTCGTTCGCCTGCGCGAGCTGGGCGTTGGCCCGGGCGAGCGCGTCGCTCTGGGTCTGCATGGCGCGCGCGTGGCGCAGGGCGTCGGCGCGGGCGTCGTCCATCGCGTTCGCGACCAGGCTGATGCCGGCGCCACTGACGAGGTAGATGAGCAGGCGGGTCTGTTCCGGCAGGCGGGTCAGGTCCAGCACCTCGCCCGATGCGTTGGCCAGCGCGAGCGCGGCCACGGCGCCCACCGCGGTGGCGAAGAGCGCGGGGCCGCGCCCGCCCATCACGGCCGCGACCACGATGGCCAGGTAGAGCGTGATGTAGGGGGGCACGGCGCCCATGACGGGATGCAGCGACCAGCGCACGCCCATCGCCGCCAGCACCGCCGCGAGTGCCATTCCGTAGCGCACCAGGAGCGTGGATCTCCTGAGATCGAGGCGGCTCATGCGGCCATGATAGCGAGCGCAGGGGGTGTGGTGCGCGCTCGCGGCGTGTGCCGCGACGCTGCGGCAGCGCCTTGCGCGGCGTGCGTTCGATGCGAAGTGTGCTCAGCCATTCGAAACATCGCGCGGGCGTGACGAACGTCGCTGGACAGCGGACGCGGCCCTGATCAGAATGCACGTCCCATGCCGAGGTCCGCATGCCTGACACGCCACCTCTTGCCGAGCTGATCTTCGAGCACGCCTCGGTCGGGCTGTTCGCCGCCGATGCGGACGGCCGCATCACGGCCTGCAACGCGGCCTGTGCCGCGATGCTCGGGCACGAGCGTGCGCGCGTGCCGGGGCTGAACCTGTTCGAGCTGACGCATCCGCAAGACCGCGAGGCGCAGGCGCAGCAGTTGCAGGCGCTGCGGAGCGGCGAAGTGCCCCGCGTCGAGCTCGCGCTGCGCTGCAGGCGCCAGGACGGCAGCGACTTCTGGGCGCAGCAGGGGCTGGCGTGGAATGCGGCGTCGCGCTGCCTCATCGGCGAGATGCGGGACATCACGGCGGCGCACGAGGCCGAGGCGCGGCAGCAGGAGCAGGCCGAGGAGCTGGCCCAGGTGCTGGAGCTGGTGCCCAGCGCCGTCTTCATCGCGCACGACCCCGATGGCGAGGTCATCACCGCCAACCCGGCCGGCCTGGCGATGCTGGAGGTGCAGGGCCGGCACAACATCTCCGCCGGCAGCGCCCATGCACCGCAGAACGTGGGACCCAACCGCTACTTCTCGGCCGAGGGCGTGGAACTGAGCTCCAACCAGCTGCCGATCCAGCGGGCCCTGGCCACGCACGAGGTCGTGACCTGCGAGGAGATGTGGGCGCAGCTGCCCAGCGGCCGGCGCATCTGGATCTCGGGCTCGGCCGCGCCCCTGTCGGACCGCCAGGGCCGGGTGCGCGGCGCGGTCGCCTCTTTCGTGGACATCACCGAGCAGATCGAGCAGCGGCGCGGCCTGGCCGCGACGGCCGAGCAGTTCCGCCAGCTGGCCGACAACCTGCCCGCGCTGGCCTGGATGGCGGACGCCGACGGTGACATCTTCTGGTTCAACCGGCGCTGGTACGAGTACACCGGGTCCACGCCCGAGGAGATGGCCGGCGGCGGATGGCGCCGCGCGCACGACCCGGACTGCCTGCCGGCCGTCGTCGAGCGCTGGCAGGTCGCCCTGGCCTCGGGCCAGCCCTTCGAGATGACCTTCCCCCTGCGCGGTGCCGACGGCGGCTTTCGCTTTTTCCTCACCCGGGCCCTGCCGCTGCGGGACAGCAGCGGGCGGCTCACGCGCTGGTTCGGCACCAACACCGACGTCACCGCCGAGCGCGAGGTCCAGGCCCAGCTGGAAAAGAGCCAGGCGGCCCTGCGCGAGGTCGACCTGCGCAAGAACGAATTCATCACCATGCTGGCGCACGAGTTGCGCAACCCGCTGGGGCCGCTTCGCACCGCGACCGCCGTGCTGGCGCGCCTGCCCGAGAGCGACGTCAAGGCGACGCGCATGCGGGAGGTGATCGAGCGCCAGGTCACGCAGATGGCGCGGCTTTTGGACGACCTGCTGGACGTGTCGCGCATCGCGCGGGGCCGCATGAACCTGGACATGGCCGAGTGCGACCTGGGCGCCGTCGCGGCCGCGACTGCCGAGGATTACCGCGCCGAGCTGGCCGCGGCGGGCTGCGCGCTCAACGTGGACGTGGCCGGCCCGCTGCCGGTGCGCGCCGATCCCGCGCGCATCACGCAGATGGTGGGCAACTACCTGCAGAACGCGATGCGCTTCGCCCCCCACTCGCGCGTGACCGTGCTGGCCTTCGCCCGCGCCGGGCACGCCGTGGTGGAGGTCCGCGACGAGGGCCGCGGCATCGAGCCGGCGCGGCTGGAGCGCCTCTTCGAGCCCTTCACGGCCGACCGGCCGCGCGAGGGGCAACCCGGCTCGGGCCTGGGCATGGGGCTGGCCCTTACGCGTGCGCTGGCCGAGCTGCAAGGCGGCACCGTGGCCGCCCGCAGCGAGGGCCCGGGGCAGGGTGCCAGCTTCGAGATCCGGCTGCCGCTGGTGGAACGCTGAGGCGGCCCGGCGGGCGGGCGGCCCGCGCCGGTAGGCCTGCGACTACCGCCGCTCGGCGTGCGCGGTGCGGGCCAAGAATGGGCCTTCATCTCCAGCACCATGGCCGAACCCACTCCCGCCCCCGGATCCCTCACCCTGCCCGTCACCGAGGAAGAACTCCTCGTCGGGCGGCGGCGCGTGGACACGCAGCACACGCTGAGGGTCCGCAAGGAGGTCCAGGCGGAGCCTGTGGAATGGCAGGGCGAGACCACGGTCGAGACCGTCCATGTCGAGCGCGTCCCGGTGGGACGGGTGGTCGACCGGGTGCCGGAGGTTCGCGAGGACGGTGAGGTCACCGTGATCCCGGTCGTCGAAGAGCGGCTGGTGGTCACGCGGGAGCTGGTGCTGGTGGAGGAGCTTCGGCTGCTGCGCCGGCGCGAGCAGCGGCCGGCGGTCGCCCGCACCACGCTGCGCAGGGAGCGGGTCGTGGTCGAGCGCCAGGACCCCGCCACTGGGCAGTGGGCGCCCGAGGACGGCCACTGAGCCCATCTTCCTCTCATCCCCATCCACCCATCACTCCAACCCGGGAAGGCAGACATCATGCAGACAGGCATAGGCGCATTCGACGACCGCACGCAGGCGGAACAGGCGGTAGAACAGCTGGTGGCGGACGGCTTCGACCGCTCCGACATCCACATCGAGGATGCGCAGGGCAGCAGCCTGCGCACCGAGGAGAGCGCCACCACGCAGGCCCCGCGGCACCACGGCTTCTTCGCCTGGCTCTTCGGCGACTCCGACGAGCACGAGAGCCACCGCCAGGTCTACAGCGAGGCCGTGCGCCGCGGCAGCGTGGTCGTGGTGGCGGACGCCGAGGACGAGACGCGCGCGCAGCAGGCCATCGCCTGCCTGCACGACGCGGGTGCCATCGACGTGAACGAGCGCGCCCGGCAGTGGCGGGCCGAAGGGGCGGCCGAGCGCATGGACACCCCGCGCCAAGCGCCCGTGGCCGGGCAGACCGCGGGCCGCGACGAAGGCGTGCTCGACGTGGTGCAGGAGGAGCTGCGCATCGGCAAGCGGCAGATGGAAAAGGGCGGGGTGCGCGTGGTGCAGCGCGTCTCGGAAAAGCCGGTGCGCGAGATCGTGAAGCTGCGCGAGGAAGAGGCGGTGGTGGACCGCCGGCCGGTGGACCGCGAGGCGACGGCCGGCGACCTGAACACCTTCAAGGAAGGCACGCTGGAGGTGCGCGAGATGGCCGAGGAGCCGGTGGTCGCCAAGACCGCGCGCGTGGTCGAGGAAGTGCGCGTGGGCAAGCAGGTGCGCGAACGCGAGCAGACGGTGGAGGACACCGTGCGCCGCAAGGACGTGGAGGTGGAGCGCCTGGACGCCACGCGCGAGCGCGAGCGTGCCGTGGCCGCCGACCCGGAGCGCGACCGCCTGGCCAACCGGGACCCGCTGGCCGAGCGCGACGCGCCCGCGTCCGGCACACCGCGCAAGGAGCTCTGAGGCCGGTCGGTGCCGGCGGGGCGGCGGCACGCGAAGCCGTTCCTCGGGCACCATGCAGCAACGTCCCTGGGCCCGTCGGTGCTGGCCGTGTGACCAGGGGTTGGGGGGCAGCGCTTTGCGGGGCGCCTGCGCCCTCCCTCTTGACCTTCCCACGGGGGGAAGGTGCAGGATGATGGCTGTGACGTCCGACGTCCGCTGGCCCGGCGGGCGATGGGATCTTCCTGCTTCTGCTACCCTCGATTCTGTGAAACCGATCCGCGTCTGGCTGCTGCTGTTGCTCGCCTTCGCGCTCCCGCTGCGGGGTGCGATGGCCGCGGGCCTGCTGTGCGCGGAGCCGGGCGTGGTCTTCCATGCCGCTGCCCGGGCGGGCACGGACCACTCGGGCCACTCGCATGGCAGTACTGGCGCCACGGCGCACCAGGTCCATGGGGAGCAGGTCGTCCCTGTGCACGGCCACGGCCACGGTCATGCCCCGGGCCACGAGGCGGACGGGAAGTGCAGCCTCTGCGCGTCCTGCTGCACCTTGTCGGTGCCGGTGGTGCTCAGCTTCTCCCTGCCCCAGGCGCCGCCCGCGACAGCGCGCTACCCCGACTACCTGACGCCCCGTGCCGAGTTCGTCTCGGGCGGCCCCGAGCGTCCCCCACGAAGCCTCTGAACTGACGCGGCCTCCCCTGGAGGCCCGAAGGCGTCCGTGCATCGCACGGGCATGGGCCGACCCCGTCGGCAGATCAGATTGGCTTCGGAAATGAAAAAGAACCCTTCCTGGTGGCTGGCCGCCGTCCTGGCGCTGCCGGCCGTGGCACTCGCCCAGGCCCCAGCCCCGGCGCACGATGAGGCGTTGCGCTACCAGTCCGCCTTTGCCGACTACAAACCCTGGCAGGACCTGGCGCCCGGCGACTGGCGTGCGCTGAATGGCGGCCCGGGCCCTGCCGGGGCGGCGCAGGGCCTGCACGGCGGCCCCGCGGCGCAGCCTCCGGCGGCTGCGGCCACCCCACCCGCGCCCATGCGGCACGGCGGCCCCGGCATGCAGGGAATGCAAGGCGTGCACGGCATGCACGACATGCCCATGGAAGGAGGCCGGAAATGATGCGGCTGACCGTCATCGCCACCGCCGCCCTGGTGCTGGGTGGCTGTGCCAGCTTTTCCGCCGACGGCGGTTTCGACCAGGTCTCGGCGCTGACGCGCGAACGCACCGGCCAGCCGGTGGCCGCGCAGCGCACCGAGGCCGAGCAGCAGGCCGCGCGGGACCGCGTGGCCGAACTGCTCAAGCAGCCGCTGGACGCCGAATCGGCGGTCAGGCTGGCCTTCCTCGGCAACCGCGGGCTGCAGGCCAGATTCGCTGAACTGGGCATCGCCGAGGCCGACTACGTGCGGGCCGGCCGGCTGCCCAACCCGGTGTTCAGCTTCGGGCGGCTGTCCGGGGGCGGCGAGCTCGAGATCGACAGGGGCGTGCTGTTCAACGTGCTGGGGCTGCTCACGCTGCCCGCGGCCTCGCAACTGGGCCAGCGCCGCTTCGAGCAGGCGCAGGTCCAGGCGGCCGCCGACGCGGTGGGCCTGGCCGCCGATGTGCGGCGGGCCTTCTTCGACGCGGTCGCGAGCCAGCAGCTGCTCACCTACTACGGGCAGGTCAAGGACGCGGCCGAGGCCTCGAACGAGCTCGCGAAGAAGATGGTGCAGGCCGGCAACTTCAACAAGCTCACCCAGATGCGCGAGCAGGCCTTCTACGCCGACGCCACCGCGCAGCTGGCCCGTGCCCGGCACCAGGCCACGGCCGACCGCGAGCGGCTCATCCGCCTGCTGGGGCTCTCCGGCGACGCCACGAGCCTGCGCCTGCCCGAGCGCCTGCCGGACCTCCCGGCGCAGCCCGTGGAGGCGCGTGACGCCGAGCGCACGGCCCTGGAAAAGCGCCTGGACGTGATCATCGCCCGGCGCAACGCCGAGGCCGTCGCCCAGTCCCTGGGCCTGACACGCGCCACCCGCTTTGTCAACGTGCTGGACGCCGGCTACCAGAACAAGAGCCAGACCGGCGCGCCCCGGGCCAACGGCTACGACGTGGAGCTGGAGCTGCCCCTGTTCGACTTCGGCGCCGCGCGGGCCGCGCGTGCCCAGGCGACCTACCTGCAGGCGGTCAACCGCACGGCCGAGGTCGCCGTCAACGCGCAGTCCGAGGTGCGCGAATCGTATTCGGCGTACCGCACCGCCTACGACCTGGCCCGGCACTACCGCGACGAGGTGGTGCCGCTGCGCAAGCGGATCTCCGACGAGAACCTGCTGCGCTACAACGGCATGCTCATCAGTGTCTTCGAGCTCATCGCGGACGCCCGCGAGCAGGTCGCGGGCGTGTCGGGCTACGTGCAGGCCCTGCGCGACTTCTGGGTGGCCGACGCCAGCCTGCAGAGCGCGCTGACCGGCGTCTCGCCGGGATCGTCCGCCCTGTTGCCGCCGCCCTCCGCCACGGGCGCCGCGCCGTCCCTGGGGCATTGAGAAGGAACCGCCATGTCCAACCGCAGAAATTTCTTCAAGGCCGCCGGCGCCGTCGCGCTGGGCGCCACGGCCGTGAGCCGCGTGGCCGCGGCCTCCCTGCCCGAAGCCGTCGTGCAGTCCTCCGCCGCCACGCAGCCGCCGCCGTCGCCGCCCAACGGCCGCCCGTTCAACCCGGTGGTGACGCTCAACGGCTGGTCGCTGCCCTGGCGCATGAACAACAACGTCAAGGAGTTCCACCTGGTGTGCGAGCCCGTGGTGCACGAGTTCGCTCCGGGCATGAAGGTGAACATGTGGGGCTTCAACGGCTCCAGCCCCGGGCCCACCCTGGAGGCCGTCGAGGGCGACCGCGTGCGCATCTTCGTGACGAACAAGCTGCCCGAGCCCACCGCCATCCACTGGCACGGCGTGCTGGTGCCCAACGGCATGGACGGCGTCTCCGGCCTGACGCAGCCGGCCATTCCCGTGGGCAAGACCTTCGTCTACGAATTCACGCTGCTGCGGCCGGGCTCGCACTTCTATCACACGCACCTGGACGAACAGCTGCAGATCGCGCTGGGCATGTACGGCTGCATGGTGGTGCACCCCAAGGACGCGCGCTTCATGAAGGTCGACCGGGACTTCATGTTCATGCTCGCCTCGTACGACGTGGAGCCCGGGGCCATGACGCCCAAGGTCAGCACCATGACCGACTTCAACATGTGGACCTGGAACAACCGCGTGTTCCCGGGCATAGACCCGCTGGTGGCCCGCACCGGCGACCGCGTCCGTATCCGGGTCGGCAACCTCACCATGACCAACCACCCCATCCACATGCACGGTCCGCACTTCGAGGTCACGGGCACGGACGGCGGCTGGGTGCCCAAGGGCGCGCGCTGGCCGGAGGTGACCACGGACGTCGCCGTCGGGCAGCTGCGGGCGATCGAGTTCGACGCGCTCGCCGGGGACTGGGCGATCCACTGCCACAAGAGCCACCACACCATGAACGCCATGGGCCACGGCGTCCCGACCATGGTGGGCGTGGACCAGAAGAGCGTCGCCGAACGCATCACCCGCCTGGTGCCGGACTACATGGTCATGGGCGAGAAGGGCATGCACGACATGACCGAGATGGAGATGCCGCTGCCGGACAACACGCTGCCCATGATGACCGGCCAGGGCCCGTTCGGCCCGGTGGGCATGGGCGGCATGTTCAGCGTGGTGAAGGTCCGCGACGACCAGCGGCCCGGCGACTACAAGGACCCGGGCGCGTACAAGCACCCGCCCGGCACCGTCGCCTATGAATTCACCGGGCAGCTCGAGGCGCCCGCCCGCGCGAAGGGGCTGCCGGCGGGTGACGCCGGACTCTCCGTGCGCCGCCCCTCCGGCCATGAAGGCCACTGATTCCGACCCTGACGAAGCTCAACATGAACACGAAGTCCCTTTGCACCTGCGCCGCCCTGGCGCTCCTCGCGGCCACCCAGGCCCTGGCCCATGGCGACGGGCATGGCGCGGCCCACCACTTCGACGCAGCCCAGGTGGAGCCCACCGCCTTCGGCCAGGAGGGCGACCCGGCGAAGGCCACCCGCACCGTGCGGGTGGAGATGTCCGACACCCTACGCTTCAGCCCCGACAGCATCTCGGTGCGCCGTGGCGAGACCGTGAAGTTCGTGGTGCACAACGGGGGCCAGGTCCTGCACGAGATGGTGCTGGGCACGCCCGAGGCCCTGAAGGCGCACGCCGAACTGATGAAGAAGTTCCCCGACATGGAACATGCCGACGCGAACATGGCCCACGTGAAGCCCGGCAAGAACGGCGAGATCGTCTGGCAGTTCACGCAGGCCGGCCGCTTCGAATTCGCCTGCCTGCAGCCCGGCCATTTCGAAGCCGGCATGGTCGGCAGCGTCACCGTCAAATGATTCGACTCCCCCTGGATTGGAGAACCCCCATGAAAGCCCCCCAACGCGTCCTCTGCGCCCTGTTCGCCGCCGCCGCCGTGGCGCATGCCCAGCAACCCGCCGCCAGCGAACCCGACCCTGCGGCCCACCACCCGGCGGCGGGCGCGCAGGCGGGCGCGCCGCTGCTGTCCGAAGGCGAGGTGCGCAAGGTGGACCCCGAGCTGGGCAAGGTCACCTTGCGCCACGGGCCGCTGACCAACCTGGACATGCCCGGCATGACCATGGTCTTCACCGCCACCGACAAGAAGCTGCTGGACGGCCTGAAGCCGGGCGACAAGGTGCGCTTCACCGCGGACCGCAAGGACGGGGTCTTCGTGGTGACGGCGCTGGAAGTCGTCCACTGAAGGCGTGGGAGCGCCGCGGCCGCGGCCCGGCGCTCACGCGACTGCTGCAGCCCCCGCACGGCTCGCCCCGCCGGCACGCGCGGGGCGGTGCAGCCGCGCATAGCGACCCGGCGGCGTGCCCGCGTGGCGCGTGAAGGCGAGCCCGAAGGTGCTCACCGAGCTGTAGCCCACCCTTTGCGCGATCTCGGCGATGGGCAGGGCCCCTTCGCGCAGCATCTGTTCGGACAGCGCCATGCGCCAGCCCATGAGGTACTGCATGGGCGCCATGCCGACGGCCCGGCGAAAGCGGTCGAAGAAGGCGGAGCGTGAGAGCGCCGCCTGCGCCGCGAGCGCCTCCATGGTCCAGGGCTGGGCGGGCCGCTCGTGCATGCAGCGCAGGGCCCGCGCCAGTTGCGGGTCCGCCAGCCCGCGCGCAAGGCCCGTGGCGCTGCCGTCCTGGTGGGCCGCGCGCAGGGCCTCGATGAGCAGCACCTCCAGCAGGCGCGCCGTCACCACGTCGCGGGCCGGCCGCCGTGCCCGCGCTTCGTCCCCCACCAGTTCCACCAGGGCCGCCAGGCGCGGGTCGCCGCGCACGTGCACCCACTGGGGCAGCAGGGCGAGCAGCACCGGCGCATGCCGTGTGTCCAGCTCGCAGTTGCCGACCAGCATGCGCACCGCGATGGGGGCGCGCGGATCGCCCACCCGCGCGCCCCGGGCGGTGCGGGCCACGGGGGTGGTCACGGCGTCCCCCGGGCCGGGCGGTGCGCGGTCCAGGCTGCAGGCCGTGAAGCCGCGCGAGGAGGGAATGAGCAGGAAGTCGCCTTCGCCCAGCACCACGGTGTCGTCCCCGGCCGGGCCGTCGATGCGCAGCTGGCAGCGGCCTTCCAGCACGGCGAAGTAGAAGGGCCGGCCCATCTCGGTGCGGCGCACCGCCCAGGGCTCGGACGCCTCGACGAGCTTGGAGAAGGGCGCCCCGGGCCGCAGCAGCGAGACCACCTGGGCCAGCGGATCGGACATCGGACGATCTCCACAAAAATACGGATTGGGCAGTGTAGTCAGTCCGGCCCCGGCCGCCTATCGTCATGGCTTTCCAACCCCACACCGGAGTTCCAGCATGTCCTCGCAGCCCACCATCCTCATCACCGGTTGCTCATCCGGCTTCGGCCTGGAGACCTGCCGCCTCTTCCTTGCGCGCGGCTGGCGCGTCGTGGCCACCATGCGCACGCCGCGCGCGGACCTGCTGCCGGTCTCCAGCCAGCTGCTCATCCTCCCGCTGGATGTCACCGACGGCCAGAGCATTGCCCACTGCGTGGTCCAGGCAGGGCCGGTGGACGCCCTGGTGAACAACGCCGGCATCGGCCTGCGCGCGCCCCTGGAGGGCCTGACTGCGCAGCAGGTGCGCGATGTGTTCGAGACCAACGTGCTGGGCACCATCGCCATGACGCAGGCGGTCCTGCCGCAGATGCGCGGCCGCCGCTCGGGCGTGATCGTCAATGTCTCGTCGGTGGTCGCCTTCCAGCCCATGCCGCTGCTGTCCGTCTACACGGCCAGCAAGTCGGCGGTGGAGGGCTTCACCCGCTCGCTGGCGCTGGAGCTGGCCCCCTTCGGCATCCGCGCGCACCTGGTGCAGCCCGGCCGTGCCCCCGGCACGCCCTTCGGCAGCAGCGCGCAGCAGCGTGCGGGCGGCAGCCTGCACGCTGCCTATGCCGGCTTCGCGCGCAGCCTCGCCACCGCCACCGCGGACCCGGCCGCACCCGTCACCGAGGCCGCCGACGTGGCCCAGGCCGTCTGGCGCGTGGTCACGGACGCGGCGGCCCCCCGGGCCGTGCCGGCCGGCGCGGATGCGCAGGCCATGGCCGCGGCGCTCGGCTGAATCGCTGGGCCGTGCCGGGCCCGGGACGCTCCCGAGAGGGCAGGCCGGCTGCCGAGGTCCCGCCCGTGGGCCTCCGTGCACGGCTCAGCGCGAGCTCGGGCCGGGCAGGCCTGTCGTGCCGGGGCCGACCGGAACATGCGTGCTCTTCCTACCGGCGCTTCGGCGGCCGCGCACAGGCGCGGCGTGCGGGCGGCCGCACCATGCGTCCCATGGCCCATCCACGCTCCACGCCGCCGCTGCAGAGGCCGCCCGCGCCCGGCAAGGATGAGCCCTGGCCCGCGCGGCAGCAGCAGGCGCCGTTCCGCGAGCGCGCTTCCGGGGAGGGTTCGCAATCCGCCATGGAGCGGATGCGGCAGGTGGAGCGGCGCAAGGCCACGGTCCTGCCCACGGACGAGCGGCCCGTGTCGGGCTGAGGGCCGGCTGCGCTTGCGCGGTGTCGCGGTCGCGCGGCCGCGCCGCGCTCAGGCCACGCCCTCGTCCCCGGCGGCCTGCTGCTTCACGAAATCCACGAAGGCGCGCAGCGGTGCGGGCAGCTGCCGCCGCCCCGCGTAGTAGAGGAAGGGGCCGCTGAAGCTGGGCCACCAGGCCGGCAGCACCGGTTCCAGCTCACCGCGCGAAAAGAAGGGCTGCAGCCAGTCCTCGAACAGGTAGACGATGCCGGTGCCGGCGATCGCGGCGTCCACGGCGAGGTCCACCGCGCCGCCCAGCCCGACCACCAGGGGGCCGCGCACCTCCGGCTTCACCGACTCCCCCGCGCGCACGAATTCCCAGGGCGGCGCAAAGCCGCTGGAGAACCGGCCGCGCAGGCAGGCGTGGCGCAACAGGTCGCGCGGGTGCCTGGGCCGGCCGTGCTGCTCCAGGTAGGCGCGCGACGCGGCGGCCGCGAAGCGCTGGGTCCGGGGCCCGATGGGAACCGCCACCATGTCGCCCTCCAGCCGCTCGCCGTAGCGGATCCCGGCATCGAAGCCTTCGGCCAGCACGTCCACGAAGCGGTCCTCGGCGACCACCTCGAGCTCGATGTCCGGGTAGGCCTCGAGAAAGGGCGGCACGATGCGCGGCAGCACCAGCCGGGCGGCACTGATGGGCACGTTCAGGCGCAGGCGGCCCGCGGGCTTGTCCCGGGCCGCGTTTACGGCGTCCAGCGCCTGGTCCAGGTCGTCCAGCGCCGGCCGCAGGCGCGCCAGCAGGCGCGCACCCGCCTCGGTGGGCCGGATGCTGCGCGTGGTCCGGTGCATGAGGCGCACGCCCAGGCGCGCTTCCAGGCGCCGCAGGGCTTCGGACAGGCGAGACGCACTGGTGCCGGTCGCCCGGGCGGCGCCGCGGAATCCGCCGTGCCTGGCCACGGCCGCGAACGCCGCGAGATCTTCGAGAGGAGCCATGGAGTGTCCGGAATTCCGTACAGGCTGTGCCGATTCCACCGGATTGTGGCGCACCCGGCCCGTGCCTACATTCACCGGCTCTCCCTAACTTTCAGGAGTTCGATTGATGAATCAGATCGACAAGGCCGGCACCTTCCGCCTGGGCGGGCGCACGGTGCACCGCATGGGCTACGGCACCATGCAGCTGGCGGGGCCCGGCGTGTTCGGGCCGCCGCGCGACCGCGCGCAGGCGGTGGCCGTGCTGCGGGCGGCGGTCGAGGCCGGCGTGGACCACCTGGACACCAGCGACTTCTACGGCCCGCACCTCACCAACCAGATCGTGCGCGAGGCGCTGCACCCGTACCGCGACGGGCTGACCCTGGTCACCAAGGTCGGGGCCCGGCGCGGCCCTGCCGGCGAATGGCTGCCAGCCTTCACGCCCGAGGCCTTGCGCAGTGCCGTGCACGACAACCTGCGCAACCTGCAGCTGGAGGTGCTGGACGTGGTCAACCTGCGGCTGATGTTCGACGCGCACGGACCGGCCGAAGGGCCCATCGAGGCGCCGCTGGCCGTGCTGGCGCAGCTGCAGCAGCAGGGCCTGATCCGCCACCTGGGCCTCTCGAACGCCACGCCGGCCCAGGTGCGCGAGGCGCGCCGCATGGTGCCGTTGGCCTGTGTGCAGAACCACTACAACCTGGTGCACCGCGGCG
Organism: Ramlibacter aquaticus; assembly: GCF_015159745.1. Taxonomy (GTDB): domain Bacteria; phylum Pseudomonadota; class Gammaproteobacteria; order Burkholderiales; family Burkholderiaceae_C; genus Ramlibacter; species Ramlibacter aquaticus. The sequence continues at coordinate 27,915 of NZ_JADDOJ010000043.1, forward strand.
ACGACGGGCTGGTCGACGAGCTCGCGGCGGCGGGCATCGCCTACGTGCCCTTCTTTCCGCTCGGCGGCTTCACCCGCCTGCAGTCCGGCGTGCTGGACGCGGTGGCGGCCGAACTGGGCGCGACCGCGATGCAGGTGGCCCTGGCCTGGCTGCTGCACCGCTCGGCCAACATCCTGCTGATCCCCGGTACCGCCTCACTCACGCACCTGCGCGAGAACCTGGAGGCCGCCAGCCTGGCGCTGCCGCCTTCGGCCCTGGCGCGGCTGGACGCGCTGCGCACCTGAAGATCACCTGCAGGTGCCGGGTGCTGCTCTGGCGGGCCCCGGCCCGCCAGGCCGTCAGCCGATGACCCAGTGGCCCTGGGCCCAGACCCAGCCCGCACCGCCCCAGCGCCAGTGGCCGCGCACCCACACATGGGCCGGCGACGGCGGCGCGGGAATGGTCTCGACGATCACCGCGGGCATGGGCGGCACCGGGTTGTTCACCCAGTGGCCGGCAGCCCACTGCCAACCCTGGGCGCGCCAGACCCAGTGGCCGGGCACCCAGTGCATGCCGGGGGCCGGCGCGGGCGAGACGACTTCGACGATGGGCGCGGGCATTTCGCGCACGACCACCTTCTGCGGCGCGGGCCGCACCACCACCTGGGCTGCAGGCTCGCGGACCACGGTGGTACAGCCGGCGGCTGCAATTGCGATGCCGACGGCGACGAGGGTCAAGGGCAGTGATTTCATGCGTGCACAACGCGGGCCCAGCCGTTGCGTGCACAGCGTTGCAGCACTCGTTACACCTTGATTCACAAGCAGGCCGCGGGGCTGAACTGCACCTGACTTTTCGCGCAGCGCGCCCTGTCCGGGCAGCACCAAACCGCTGCGCGGCGCTCAGGCGTCCAGGGTGCGCGCCTGCGCCACCAACTCGGTGAAGAGCGCGTCCAGCGCGCGCGGGCGCATGGCGTAGGGGTCGAAGCCGACGGCGGGTGAATACCGCAGCATGAGCGACCTGGTGGCCTCGGTCATGGGCACCAGGCCCATGCTCCAGCCGCCGTACAGCCGCTGGTCGATCTCGCTGAATTGCAGGATGGCGGGGTCGCGGTGACGCCCGTCCAGCAGGATGCGGTGGTACAGCGCATTCACCGCGAGGTGGTCGCCTTCCAGGCACTGCAGGAAGATGCCGTTGGCCAGCAGCAGCGCGCCCGTCACGCCCACCGGCGCGTTGTTCCGCTGCGAGCTGCGCACGATGTCCTTGACGTCGACCGGCGTGAGCGTGCCGGTGCTGCGGCTGGCGTAGACGAGGCGGATCAGCATGCGGTTCCCGGGGAAGTGGCGTGCGCGTATTCTAGGCAGGGGACGCAGGCGGGGCGCCGGCCCGGGCAATGCCCCCACGCGGGGGCGGCCCGGCTTCTGGCCATAATCCGGCCTCTCGAGTTCCGGCCGGAACTGGACGGGCTGGGAACCGCATGGCGTGCCTGCGCACCGCGGCGCCTCGCCAGGGCCCATGGGCTGCAGTGGCCGGGCCCGAGCGCGATTGGCCCCTTCGAGGAGAAACCTTGTCTGAAGTCCTGGAGCAAGCCGCCGTCCCGCTGCGGATGGCGAACCCGCCGGCCGTCCGTCCGTGGACGGCCGCATCGCCGCAGCCCGGCCCGCGGAGGGCGGCGCCATGAGCGATCGCAAGCCGATCACGCTGCACCGCCTGCGCGACATGCATGCCCAGGGCGAGAAGATCGCGATGCTCACGGCCTATGACGCGGCCTTCGCGCGCGTGGTCGACGAGGCCGGCGCCGACTGCATCCTGGTGGGGGATTCGCTGGGCATGGTGCTGCAGGGACGCCAGACCACCGTGCCCGTCACGCTGGAGCACATGGCCTACCACACCGAATGCGTCGCCCGGGGCAACCGCAGGGCCTGGGTGATCGGGGACCTGCCGTACGGCAGCTACGCCGTCTCGCGCGAGCAGGCGATGCACAGCTCAACCGCGCTCATGCAGGCCGGCGCGCACATGGTGAAGCTGGAGGGGGGCGGCTGGACGGCCGAGACCGTGCGCTTCCTGGTGGAGCGCGGCGTGCCGGTGTGCGCGCACCTGGGCTTGACGCCGCAGTCCGTGCACGCGCTGGGCGGCTGGCGCGTGCAGGGCCGCAGCGATGCCCAGGCCGAGGTGCTGCGCGCGGACGCGTCGGCCCTGGCGCAGGCCGGTGCCAGCATGCTGGTGCTGGAGCTCGTGCCCTCGGCCCTGGCCGAGACGGTCACCCGTGCGCTGCCGATCCCGGTGATCGGCATAGGCGCCGGCCCCGCTTGCAGCGGCCAGGTGCTGGTGCTGCACGACCTGCTGGGCCTCTCGCCCCAGCCGCCGCGCTTCGTGCGCAACTTCATGGAGTCCGGACGCAGCATCGCGCAGGCCGTCGCCCACTACGTGCAGTGCGTGAAGGACGGCAGCTTCCCCGACCCCGCGCTGCACGGGTTCTGAGCGGCGATGGAAACAGTACATACCCTCGCGGCGCTGCGCGAACGCCTGTCGCGCCACAGGCGCCCGGCCTTCGTGCCCACCATGGGCAACCTGCACGAGGGGCACCTCGCCCTGGTGCGCGAAGCCCGGCGCCACGGCGACGTCACCGTGGCCAGCATCTTCGTCAACCGGCTGCAGTTCCTGCCGCACGAAGACTTCGACGCCTACCCCCGCACCTTGCAGGCGGATGCGGACCAGCTCGCCGCCGCGGGCTGCGACCTGCTGTTCGCGCCCAACGAGCGCGAGCTCTACCCCGAGCCGCAGGCCTGGACGGTGCAGCCCGACCCGGCGCTGGCCGGCATCCTCGAGGGCGAGTTCCGCCCCGGCTTCTTCACCGGCGTGTGCACGGTGGTGATGAAGCTGTTCCAGTGCGTGCAGCCCGCGGTGGCCGTGTTCGGCAAGAAGGACTACCAGCAGCTGCTGGTGATCCAGGGCATGGTGCGGCAGTTCGCGATGCCCGTGCAGGTGGTGGCGGGCGAGACGCAGCGCGCGGCGGACGGGCTGGCCCTGTCCTCGCGCAACGGCTACCTGTCGGCCGCCGAGCGGGCGGAGGCGGTGCAGCTCTCGTTCGCCCTGCGGCAACTCGCGCAGCGCGTGCAGGCCGGCGCCCCGCGCGAGGAGGCCGAGGCGGCGGCGGTGCAGGCCCTGCGCGAGCGCGGTTGGCAGCCCGACTACCTCACGGTGCGCCACAGGCAGGACCTGCTGCCCCCGGCCCCGGGCCAGCCCCGGGTGGCGCTGGGCGCGGCCCGCCTGGGGGCCACGCGGCTGATCGACAACCTCGAGTTCTGAACACGACGCGGGCCTGGGCCGGCGCAAGGAGCGAGCATGCGGACCCTGGGGCTGATAGGTGGGATGAGCTGGGAGTCCACCGCCCTCTACTACAAGCTGATCAACCAGGGTGTGGCGGGCCGGCTGGGCGGCCTGCACTCGGCCCCGCTGCTGCTGCACAGCATCGATTTCGCGCCCGTCGCCCACGCCCAGCACGTCGGCGACTGGGACAGCGCGGCCCAGGTCCTGCGCGACAGCGCCCGCCGGCTGGAGGCCGGGGGCGCGCAGGCCCTGGTGCTGTGCACCAACACCATGCACAAGCTGGCCCCGGTGCTGGAAGAGGCCAGCAGCCTGCCCCTGCTGCACATCGCCGACAGCGTGGGCGAGGCGGCCCGCCGCGCCGGCCACGGGCGGGTCGGCCTGCTGGCGACGGGCTTCACCATGCGCGAACCCTTCCTCAAGGAGAGGCTGGCCCAGCGCTACGGGCTGGAGGTGCTGGTGCCGCCCGAGGACACCCAGCAGTCACTTCACCGCGTGATCTACGAGGAACTGTGCCGGGGCGTGCTCCTGGAGGACTCGCGCACCCTGTACCGCCGGGCCATCGCCGCGCTGGGGCAGCGCGGTGCGCAGGCGGTGATCCTGGGCTGCACCGAGATCGGCCTGCTGATCCAGGCGGCGGACAGCGAACTCCCCCTGCTGGACAGCACGGTACTGCACGCGCAGGCCGCGGTGGATTTCGCGCTGGCGGGCGAAGCCGCCTAGGGCCGCGGTCGCGTCCTGCCGTCGCCCGCCGGGCAGGCGCCGGGCACCGCGCAGGACGCAGAGGCCCCTTCCATGGCCCGCGGATCCAGCGCATCATCGCCTTGCCAATCCAAGGAGAGAGAGCCATGAACGAAGACGAGCTGAACATCAGCATCCGCAAGTTCCTGAAGATGGTGGGCGTGAACTCGCAGCGCGAGATCGAGCATGCGGTGGCCCGGGCCGTCCGCGAGGGCACGATCACGGGCACCGAGACGCTGCCTGCCCGCATGACGCTGGAGATCGCGGGGCTGCGCCTGAAGGCGGAGTTCGACGGCGAGATCCGGTTGGAGCCGGGCGCCGCGCCCTGAGCGCCTGCGGGGCCCGCGCTGCGTCGCGCCGCGCAGCCCCGGGTGCTGCGCGGGCTACATGCGCTCCTTCCAGCCCTTGCGGATCAGCCAGGCATTGACGGGGTAGGCGGTCGCGAAGCCGCACAGCATGCCGATCTGCATGAAGAACCAGAACTCGAACGAGTTCACCGCCAGCCGCGCCCCCAGCACCCGCGCGTAGAGCCCGAAGTGCACCACGGCCATGAAGCCGTACATGCCCACCTGCCAGGCCGCGAGCGAGAGCGTGTCCGCCTTCACGGCCGCCCAGACGCCGGGCAGGAAGGCCAGCTTGCGCATGGGCACGATGGCGAAGTACTGGAACGCGATGCCCAGCAGGAAGGCAAGGATGAAGTCCAGCACCCAGCGGGCGAAGATCATCTGCTCGAAGACCGTGCCCAGGCCCACCCAGGCCAGGATGCCGGGCGCCCCCACGGCCAGCCATTCCCCCAGGATGTCCGCCAGGGTGCAGGCGCTGCCGCAATGCGCCGTGCCCGTGCCCGTGGCGACGGGGCCGGGCGTCCTGGGCGGCCCCTGGCGTTCAATGGCCTCCTGCGTGGACAGGCGCCCCCAGCGGCCATAGGCCCACAGGGCCAGCACGGTGCCGAACAGCGCCGTCACCGGCCACACCACGTTCATCACCCCCATGCGCTGCGGGTGGCGCAGCACGTCCACGGCGATCCCCAGGGCGCAGGCCACGCCCAGCAAGGCGAAGGCGATAGCCAGCGCGTGCAGCCAGGCGGGCGCCATGTTCAGGCCGGCCCCGGCCGTGCCCCGCTACGCGCGCGCCTCGATGCCATGGCATGAACTCCGGTTGGGCTGCCCTGGGCCAGGGCCCGAAGAGCATTTGCACAAATACAATGGCTCGGACTGTACGGGACCTGTGCCGTAACCGTGCTGTGCGAAATCGTGTCAGAAGCGAACGGAAGGGGCGGGCCGTCCTGGGCCCGCGCCGCGCCGCAAAGGTCCTGGCCCTGCGCCGCAGGGCAAGGTCCTGGGCCCGCGCCGCAGGGGCGCTCAGTTCACCGGCGGCGTGCGCAGCGCGTCGCGGAATTCGGCCAGCTTCTTCTTCAGGCGCCGCTCGTTGACCAGGCCCACGCGCAGCAGGATCTTCTGGCCGGCCGGCAGGGCTTCGAGCGCGGGGTCGGTGAACTCGTAGTGCACCCAGGGGCGCTGGGACGCCACCTCGCCCGTGAACTGCAGCAACTGCAGGGTGGGTGGCTGAGCCGGCTCGGGCGTGTCCAGCAGCAGGCCGATCACCTCCAGCAGGCGGCCCTGGAACTGCCGGCCGGGGTAGCCCAGTTGCTGGTACTGCGCCTGCAGCAAGGGGTACATGCGCCGGTACAGGGCCACGGCCTTCGCCGCATCCACCCGCTCCACCCACTGGACCCAGGGCGTGTAGCGTGCCGCGTTGTCCAGCGCCGCCACGGTGCTGCCGCCGGACTCGTCCACGCCGAAGCGGCCCGGGGTGGCGGCCACCGGCCACAGCGAGGACGGTGCGTGCGCACGCCCCAGGTTGTCCACCGTGGCCACCAGGCGGCGTGCGAAGTCGTCGGCCCGCAGGAAGCTGGCGACGCCCTGCCGGCCCAGCAGCGCCTCCAGCGCGCCGGGCAGGTCCGCGGCCTGCAGGGGC
>NZ_JADDOJ010000044.1 GCF_015159745.1 Ramlibacter aquaticus
CGGCAGGGTGGGGCGTGCTACAATCTACGGGTTTTGCCGATGGGCCCCGCCATGTCGGCAAGGCAAAACGTTTTTCCCTTCAATCGCGAATCCATCCCACCAAGGTGTCGCTGTCCCGTACGGGGCAGCGATTGCGGGGCGGATTTTAGACCCAACCTTCAGGAATACATCATGTCCGTGTCCATGCGCGAAATGCTGGAAGCCGGTGTCCACTTCGGTCACCAGACCCGCTTCTGGAACCCCAAGATGGCCCCCTACATCTTCGGCCATCGCAACAAGATCCACATCGTCAACCTGGAAAAGTCGCTCCCGCTCTTCCAGGACGCGTGCAAGTTCGCCAAGCAGCTGTCCGCCAACCGCGGCACCATCCTGATGGTGGGCACCAAGCGCCAGGCCCGCGAGATCGTCTCCGGCGAAGCCCGCCGCGCCGGCGTGCCCTTCGTCGACCAGCGCTGGCTGGGCGGCATGCTGACCAACTTCAAGACGGTCAAGACCTCCATCAAGCGCCTCAAGGACATGAAGGCCCAGCAGGAAGCCGGCCTGGAATCCATGAGCAAGAAGGAACAGCTGATGTTCGCCCGCGAGATGGAAAAGCTCGAGAAGGACATCGGCGGCATCCAGGACATGAACAGCCTGCCGGACGCCATCTTCGTGATCGACGTGGGCTTCCACAAGATCGCCGTGTCCGAAGCCAAGAAGCTGGGCATACCGCTGATCGGCGTGGTCGACACCAACCACTCGCCCGAAGGCATCGACTACGTGATCCCCGGCAACGACGACTCGGCCAAGGCCGTCGCCCTGTATGCCCGCGGCATTGCCGACGCGATCCTGGAAGGCCGCAACAACGCGGTCAATGACGTGGTCAAGGCCGTGTCCGAAGGCAGCGACGAATTCGTGGAAGTGCAGGAAGGCGCATCCGCCTGATTGCCCTCGGCAACGCATCCGACGAGGGGGCTTTCGGGCCCCCTTTGACCATCCGATTCAAAGAAAGGTAACAAAATGGCTGCTATCACCGCGAGCATGGTCGCCGAACTGCGCGCCAAGACCGACGCCCCGATGATGGAGTGCAAGAAGGCGCTCACCGAGGCCGAAGGCAACATGGAGAAGGCCGAGGAGATCCTGCGGGTCAAGCTCGGCAACAAGGCCGGCAAGGCCGCCTCCCGCATCACCGCCGAAGGCGTGGTGTCCGCCTTCATCGAAGGCAGCACCGGCGCGATCGTCGAGACCAACTGCGAAACCGACTTCGTCACCAAGAACGACAGCTTCCTGGCCATGGCTCGTGCCGCTGCCGAGCTGGTTGCCAAGAACAACCCGGCCGACGTGGCCGCGCTGTCCGCGCTGCCCTACAGCCAGGACGGCTTCGGCCCCACCCTGGAAGACGTGCGCAAGGGCCTGATCGGCAAGATCGGCGAGAACATGAGCTTCCGCCGCTTCAAGCGCTTCGAAGGCGCCGGCAAGCTGGCCAGCTACCTGCACGGCACCCGCATCGGCGTGGTCGTCGCCTACGAGGGCGAGGACGTGGCCGCCAAGGACGTCGCCATGCACGTCGCCGCCATGAAGCCGGTCGCGCTGACCTCGGCCGACGTGCCGGCCGAGCTGATCGAGAAGGAGCGCAACGTCGCCACCGCCAAGGCCGCCGAATCCGGCAAGCCGGCCGACATCGCTGCCAAGATGATCGAAGGCTCGGTGCAGAAGTACCTGAAGGAAGTCTCGCTGTTCAACCAGCCCTTCGTGAAGAACGACAAGCAGACCGTCGAGCAGATGCTCAAGGCCGCCGGCACCACCGTCAAGGGTTTCACCCTGTACGTGGTCGGCGAGGGCATCGAGAAGAAGGTGGACGACTTCGCGGCCGAAGTGGCGGCCCAGGTCGCCGCGGCCAAGCAAGCCGCCTGATAATGGCAGGGGCTGCCACGCGCGGCCCCGGCCATGGCCGGATGGGGGGCTGACCTCATCCGCCACCCGGCGGCGCGAGCCGCGCAGTCATTTGTCATCGCACAGGAAGAGGAAAGCCTAGATGCCCGAACCCCGGCCCGCCCACAAGCGAATCCTGCTCAAGCTTTCTGGCGAGGCCCTGATGGGCGATGACGCCTTCGGCATCAACCGGGCCACCATCGTGCGCATGGTGGAAGAGGTGGCCGAGGTCGTGAACATGGGCGTCGAGGTGGCCATCGTCATCGGCGGCGGCAACATCTTCCGCGGCGTCGCGGGCGGTGCCGTCGGCATGGACCGCGCCACGGCCGATTACATGGGCATGCTGGCCACGGTGATGAACTCGCTGGCCCTGGCCGATGCGATGAACAAGCAGGGCCTGATCGCCCGCGTGATGTCGGCGATCGGCATCGAGCAGGTGGTCGAGCCCTACGTGCGCCCCAAGGCGCTGCAGTACCTGGAGGAGGGCAAGGTGGTGGTCTTCGCGGCTGGCACCGGCAACCCCTTCTTCACCACCGACACCGCCGCCGCGCTGCGCGGCGCCGAGATCGGCGCCGAACTGGTGCTCAAGGCGACCAAGGTGGATGGCGTCTACACCGCCGACCCCAAGAAGGACCCGTCCGCGACGCGCTACACCCGCATCTCGTTCGACGAGGCCATCACCCAGAACCTGGGCATCATGGACGCCACCGCGTTCGCGCTGTGCCGCGACCAGAAGCTGCCGATCAAGGTGTTCTCGATCTTCAAGCATGGCGCCCTGCGTCGCGTGGTGCTGGGCGAGGACGAGGGCACCCTGGTCTACGCCTGAGCACGAGGAGGAAAGCATGAACAGCATCCCCGACATCAAGAAATCGACCGAAGCCAAGATGGACCAGTCCATCCAGGCCTTCAAGAACAACCTGACCAAGATCCGCACCGGCCGCGCTAACCCGGCCCTGCTGGACACCGTGCAGGTGGACTACTACGGCAGCATGGTGCCCATCAGCCAGGTGGCCAACGTCTCGCTGATCGACGCCCGCACCATTGGCGTGCAGCCCTGGGAAAAGGGCATGGGCGCCAAGATCGAGAAGGCCATCCGCGAAAGCGACCTGGGGCTGAACCCGGCCTCCATGGGCGACCTGATCCGCGTGCCCATGCCGCCCATGAGCGAGGAGCGCCGCAAGGAGATGACCAAGCTGGTGCGCCAGGAGGGCGAGGGCGCGAAGATCGCGATCCGCAACCTGCGCCGCGACGCCAACGAGCACGTGAAGAAGCTGGTCAAGGACAAGCAGGCCTCGGAAGACGACCAGAAGCGCGCCGAAGCCGACGTGCAGAAGGTCACCGACCGGCACATCGCCGAGATCGACCAGCTGGTGCACGCCAAGGAACAGGAAATCCTGGCCGTCTGACGGTCCGCTGCCATGGCTTCCACCGCGACGCACACCGTTCCCCACCACGTGGCCATCGTGATGGACGGCAACGGCCGCTGGGCCACCCGGCGCTACCTGCCCCGCGTGGCCGGCCACAAGAAGGGCGTGGACGCGCTGCGCGCCTGCGTGCGCCACTGCGGCAACCGCGGCATCAAGGTGCTGACGGTGTTCGCGTTCTCCTCCGAGAACTGGAACCGCCCGGCCGATGAGGTGAGCGGCCTGATGGACCTGCTGGGCGTGGCCCTGGCACGCGAGATCCCGGCCCTGAAGGCCGAGGGCGTGCGCGTGCACTTCGTCGGGGACCGCTCCAAGCTGTCCGAGAAGGTGCGCGCCGGCCTGGCCGCGGCCGAGGCCAGCACGGCGTCGAACAGCCGGCTCATCTTCAACATCTGCTTCAACTACGGCGGCCGCTGGGACATCGCCCAGGCCGCCGCGCGCCTGGCTGCCGAGGGCAAGCCCATCGACGAGCAGTCGCTGGACGCCTGCCTGGGCCTGTCCCACGTGCCCGACCCGGACCTGCTCATCCGCACCGGCGGCGAGCGGCGCCTCTCCAACTTCCTGCTCTGGCAGTCGGCCTACGCCGAGCTCTACTTCAGCGACAAGCTGTGGCCCGAGTTCGACGACGCCGCGCTGGACGCCGCGATCGCCGACTACGCCCAGCGCGAACGCCGCTTCGGCAAGACCTCCGAGCAGCTCGTGCGTCCCGTCCCCAAGGTGGCCTGATGCTGCTCCAGCGCGTCATCACGGCGCTGGTCCTGCTGGCAATCCTGCTGCCTGCGCTCTTCGCGAATTCCCCGGTTCCGTTCACCGCCGTCGTGCTGGTGCTGATCGCCGCCGGCGGCTGGGAATGGGGCCGCCTGAACGGCCGCGGCCAGGCCGTGTCCATGGCCTGCGGCCTGGCCTGCCTGCTGCTGTGCCTGGCGGCCTGGCAGGCCGGCTGGACCACGCGCCCCCTGCACGGCCTGTGGCTGGCCGCGGGCGCCGCGTGGGTGGCCGTCGCGGCGCTGCTGCTGCGCGCGGGCGTGGCCGGCTGGCCGCGCATCCCGCTGGCGCTGCGCCTGCCCGTGGGCATCCTGGCGCTCTGGCTGGCCTGGCTGGCCGTGGCCCAGGCCCGTGCCATCGGCATCAATTTCCTGCTCTCCGTGCTGGTGCTGGTCTGGGTGGCCGACATCGGCGCCTACTTCGCGGGCCGGACCTTCGGCCTGCGCTTCACCCGCGGCAAGCTGGCCCCGTCCATCAGCCCCGGCAAGAGCTGGGAAGGCGTGTGGGGCGGCTTCCTGGGCGTGCTGGTGCTGGCCCTGGCCTGGGTCGCGGCCGACCGGCATTTCGGCGCCCTGGTGCCCAGCCTCTACAGCCGCCTCCTGGGCCGCGGCTGGTGGCTGCTGGCCGCGGCCCTGGTCTTCCTGGTCGCCATGAGCGTGGCCGGTGACCTGGTCGAGTCGCTGGTCAAGCGGGCGGCGGGCGCCAAGGATTCCAGCCGGCTGCTGCCGGGCCACGGTGGGGTGCTCGACCGTGTGGACGCGCTGCTGCCCACGCTGCCGCTGGCCCTGATGCTTTCCGGATTCACCTCGCCATGAACCGACCCCTGCAGCGCGTGGCCGTGCTCGGCGCCACCGGCTCCATCGGCGTGAACACGCTGGACGTGATCGCCCGCCACCCGGACCGCTTCGAGGTGTTCGCGCTGTCCGCCGCGCGCAGCGTGGACAAGCTGGCCCGGCAGTGCGAACAGTTCAAGCCGCGCTATGCCGTGATGACCGACGAGTCGGCTGCGCGGGAACTGGCCGCGCGCCTGGCGTCCTATGGCCTGCAGACCCGCGTGCTCGCCGGGCCGAGCGCCCTGGTCGACATGGCGGAGCACCCCGAGGTGGACAGCGTGATGGCGGCCATCGTGGGCGCCGCCGGCCTGGCCTCCTGCCTGGCTGCAGCAAGGGCCGGCAAGCGCCTGCTGCTGGCCAACAAGGAGGCCCTGGTGGTGGGCGGCGAGCTGTTCATGCGCGCCGTGCGCGAGGGCGGGGCGCGCCTGCTGCCGATCGACAGCGAGCATTCGGCCATCTTCCAGTCCCTGCCCGAAGACCCCTCCACCTGGGACGCGCGGGTCGAGAAGATCATCCTCACCGCCTCGGGCGGCCCCTTCCGCCGGCGCGATCCCGCTTCGCTGCGCGAGGTCACGCCCGAGCAGGCGGTCGCGCACCCGAACTGGGTCATGGGCCGCAAGATCTCGGTCGACTCGGCCACCATGATGAACAAGGCGCTGGAGGTGATCGAGGCGCGCTTCCTGTTCGGCCTGGGGCCCGAGCGGCTGGAGGTGGTGATCCACCCGCAGAGCGTGATCCATTCGATGGTGCAGTACCGCGACACCTCGGTCGTGGCCCAGCTGGGCACGCCGGACATGCGGGTGCCCATCGCCTATGGGCTCGCCTGGCCCGAGCGCGTGGCCTCCGGCGCGCAGGCGCTGGACTTCCGCGCCCTGGCCGACATGAGCTTCGAGGCGCTGGACGCCCACGGCCACCGCGAGCGCTTCCCCGGCCTGGCCCTGGCCTGGGAAGCCCTGCGTGCGCCCGGCGGCACCACGGCCGTGCTCAACGCCGCCAACGAAGTGGCGGTGCAGGCCTTCCTCGATGGTGCGATCCGCTTCGACCAGATTCACCATGTGAACCTTGCAACTTTGGAGGCCGTGACGGCGTCCAACCCGGCAACGCTGGATGAGTTGCTCGCACTGGATGCCCAGGCCCGTGCCGCGGCTGGCGAGTCCGCCCGGCGCATGTCACACTGACCGCCTTCTGCTGAAAGGGCCCGGCACATGCTGACTGTCATCGCCTTCGTCGTCGCGCTCGGGGTGCTGATCGCGGTTCACGAGTGGGGCCACTACCGCGTCGCCGTCGCGTGCGGCGTCAAGGTGCTGCGCTTCTCGATCGGCTTCGGCCGCGGCGTGCTGCGCTGGAAGCCGCGACGCCAGCGCGCTGGCCAGGACACCGAGTTCTCCATCGGCCTGATCCCGTTGGGCGGCTACGTCAAGATGCTCGACGAGCGCGAGGGCCCGGTCGATCCGGCCGAGCGCCACCGGGCCTTCAACACGCAGCCCCTGTCCTCGCGGGCCCTCATCGTCGCGGCCGGGCCGGTCGCCAACCTGCTGCTGGCGGTGCTGCTGTACGCGGTCGTCAACTGGTGGGGCGTGATGGAGGCCAGGCCGGTCCTGGGCAGTCCGGTGGCCGGCTCCCTGGCCGCCCAGGCCGGCCTGCAGGGCGGCGAGGTGGCGCGCGCCGCCGCCTTCGAGGGCGAGGCGCCGCACGCGCTGCGCTCCTTCGAGGACCTGCGCTGGATGCTCACGCGCGGCGCCCTGGACGGGCGTGACGTGCTGCTCACCCTGGAGGACGGTCGCCGTACGCGCGAGCTGCGCATGCCGCTGTCCACCTTGCCCTCGCGCGAGGCCGACGCCCAGCTGTTCCGCCGCATCGGCCTGAACTCGCCCTGGACCCCGCCCGTCATCGGCGAGGTCATGAAGGGCGGGGCGGCCGAGCGCGCCGGCCTGCGCAAGGGCGACGTGGTGGTAAGCGCGGGCGGCGCCGCCATGGGGGACGGCCAGCAATTGCGCGAGTGGATCCGCGCCAGTGCCCAGGCCGGTACGCCGGCGGCCAGCACCTGGCAGGTGCGCCGCGACGGGCAGCTGCTGACGCTGCAGGTGCAACCGGACCTGGCCAACGACGGCGGCCACCGCATAGGCCGCATCGCCGCCTTCGTGGGGGCCGCGCCGGAGATGACGCTGGTGCGCTACGGGCCCGTCGACGGGCTGGTGAAGGGCGCCGCCAAGACCTGGGAGGTCTCGACGCTCACGCTGCGCATGATGGGGCGCATGGTCATGGGCGAGGCCTCGCTCAAGAACCTCAGTGGGCCGCTCACCATCGCCGACTACGCCGGCAAGTCGGCCAGCCTGGGGATGGTGCAGTACCTGATGTTCATCGCCCTGATCAGCGTCAGCCTGGGCGTGCTGAACCTGCTGCCGCTCCCGGTCCTCGATGGCGGGCACCTGATGTATTATCTTTGGGAGGCCGTCACGGGCAGGGGCGTGAGCGACGCCTGGATGGAGAGGCTGCAGCGTGGCGGGGTCGCGGTGCTGCTGGTCATGATGTCGATCGCACTGTTCAACGACGTCACCCGACTGTTTGGTTAATCTGATTTCCGCGCCTGCCGCTGCGGCGCGGGCCACCTTGATTCAATGAAGAAACACTTCCAGCGCTTCCGCGTGCGTTCCACCACGGCCGCCCTCGCGGTCCTGTTCGCGGCCAACGCCTGGGCGGTGGACCCGTTCACGGTGCGCGACATCCGGGTCGAGGGCCTGCAGCGCGTCGAGCCCGGCACCATCTTCGCCTCGCTGCCTTTCCGCATCGGCGAGCAGTACAACGACGAGAAGGGCTCGGCCGCCATCCGCGCGCTGTTCGACCTGGGCCTGTTCAAGGACGTGCGGCTGGAGGTGTCCGGCGACGTGCTGGTGGTGGTCGTGGAGGAGCGGCCCACGGTCGCCGAGGTCGACTTCTCCGGCATGCGCGAGTTCGACAAGGACGCGCTGCGCAAGGCGCTGCGCGAGATCGGCCTGACCGAGGGCCGCCCCTTCGACCAGAGCCTGGCCGACCGGGCCGTGCAGGAGCTCAAGCGCCAGTACATCAACAAGAGCCTGTACGGCGCCGAGATCGAGACCACGCTCACGCCGGTCGAGCGCAACCGCGTGAACCTGACCTTCACCATCACCGAAGGCCAGCCGGCGCGCATCAAGGAGATCCACGTCAACGGCAACCACGCGTTCAGCGAAAGCACGCTGCGTGGGCTGTTCGAGCTGGACACCGGGGGCTGGCTCTCCTGGTACACCAAGTCCGACCGCTATTCCCGCACCAAGCTCAACGCCGACCTGGAGACGCTCAAGTCCTACTACCTGGCGCGTGGCTACCTCGAGTTCCACATCGACTCGACGCAGGTCGCGATCTCGCCGGACAAGCAGGACATCTCCATCACCGTCAACGTGACCGAGGGCGAGCCCTACGTGGTCACGGGCGTGCGCCTGGAGGGCAACTACCTGGGCAAGGACGACGAGTTCAAGAGCCTGGTGACCATCCAGCCCGGTGAGCCCTACAACGCAGACCGCGTCACCCAGACCACGAAGGCCTTCACCGACTACTTCGGCAAGTTCGGCTTCGCCTTCGCCCAGGTCGAGGCGCGCCCGCAGATCGACCGGGCCAAGCACGAGGTCGGCTTCGTCATCGCCGCCGACCCGTCGCGCCGGGCCTATGTGCGCAAGGTCAACATCTCCGGCAACAGCCGCACCCGCGACGAAGTCATACGGCGCGAGTTCCGCCAGTTCGAGTCCTCCTGGTACGACGGCGACCGCATCAAGCTCTCGCGCGACCGGGTCGACCGCCTGGGCTACTTCAAGGAGGTGAACATCGACACCTCCGACGTGCCGGGCGCCCCGGACCAGGTCGACCTGAACCTCAGCGTGACCGAGAAGCCCACCGGCAGCCTGCAGCTGGGCGCCGGCTTCTCCAGTGCCGACAAGCTCTCGCTCTCGTTCTCCATCAAGCAGGAGAACGCGTTCGGCAGCGGCAACTACCTGGGCATGGAAGTCAATACCAGCAAGTACAACCGGACCATCGCCTTCACCTCGGTGGACCCGTACTTCACCCCGGACGGCATCTCCCGCTCCATCGACATCTACCACCGCTCCTCGCGTCCCTACGAGGACCAGGGCGGCAACTACCGCCTGGTGACCTCGGGCGCGGGCCTGCGCTTCGGCGTGCCCTTCAGCGAGGTCGACACCGTGTTCTTCGGCGGCGCGCTGGAGCGCATGACCATCGAGCCCGGCACCAACATTCCGGCGGCCTACCTCGCCTACGCCGAGCAGTACGGCTACACCAGCAACGTGGTGCCGCTCACGGTGGGCTGGTCGCGCGACAGCCGCGACTCGGCGCTCACGCCCAACAGCGGCCGCTACCAGCGCGTCAGCGGCGAGCTGGGCGTGGCGGGCTCCGGCCGCTACCTGCGCACGAACTACCAGTTCCAGCAGTACGTCCCCCTGTCCAAGAAGTTCACCCTGGCCTTCAACACCGAGCTGGGTTACGGCAAGGGGCTGGGTGGGCAGGCCTTCCCGGTCTTCAAGAACTTCTACTCCGGCGGCCTGGGCTCTGTGCGCGGCTTCGAGCAGGGCACCCTGGGCCCGCGTGACGTGACCGGCTCGGTCATCGGCGGCGCCAAGAAGATCACGCTCAACGGCGAGCTGGTGGCGCCCTTCCCGGGCGCGGGCAACGACAAGTCGCTGCGCATCTTCGGCTTCATCGACGCCGGCAACGTCTACGGCGAGAACGACAAGATGGACCTCGCCCAGATGCGTGCCTCCACCGGCGTGGGCCTGTCCTGGATCTCCCCGGTCGGCCCGCTGCGCATCGCCATTGCCCATCCGGTGCGCAAGTTCGCCGGCGATAGAATCCAGAAACTCCAATTCCAGATCGGAACTTCCTTCTGATGCAGACCCTGTCCCGTCTCTGCCTGCCGGCCCTGGTGGCCCTGTCCACGCTGCTGGCGCCCGCGCTGGCCGCGGCCGACGAAGTCAAGCTGGGGTTCGTCAACACCGACCGCATCTTCCGCGAGGCCAACACCGCCAAGGCCGCGCAGTCCAAGCTCGAGCAGGAGTTCTCCAAGCGCGAAAAGGACCTCACCGACATGGGCGCCGCGCTGAAGACGGCTTCCGACAAGTTCGAGCGCGAGGCCCCCACGCTGTCCGAGAGCCAGCGCGCGCAACGGCAGAAGCAGCTCGTCGACCAGGACCGTGACTTCCAGCGCAAGCGCCGTGAATTCCAGGAAGACCTGAACGCCCGCAAGAACGAGGAACTGCAGCAGGTGCTGGAGCGCGCGAACCGCGTGGTGCGCCAGGTCGCCGAGCAGGAGAAGTACGACGTGATCCTGCAGGATGCGGTCTACATCAACCCGCGCCTGGACATCACGGACAAGGTGATCAAGGCCCTCAACGCGGCCAAGTGATGTGCAGTTGCGCCTGGCCGACATCGTCCAGAGCCTAGGCGGCGAGCTGCGGGGCGACCCGCAATGTGTGATCGAGGGCATCGCCCCGCTCGAATCGGCCCAGCCCGGCCAGATCGCCTTCCTCGCCAACCCGAAGTACCGCCAGCAGCTGGCCGCCTCGCGCGCCGGCTGCGTCATCGTGGGCGCTGCGCTCGCCGACGAAGCGCAGCAGCGCGGCGACTGCATCGTCACGCCCGACCCCTACCTGTACTACGCCCGGCTCACCCAGCTGTGGAAGCGCGGCCTGGCCGCGGGCACCGGCCCGGCCATCCACCCCAGCGCGGTGGTCGACCCCGAGGCCGTGGTCGATGCCACGGCCCGCATCGGCCCCCTGTGCGTGGTGGAGCGCGGCGCCCGCATCGGCGCTGGCACGGTGCTCACCGCGCGCGTCAACGTGGGCGAGCGCTGCACCGTCGGCGAGCGCTGCATCCTGCACCCCGGCGTGGTCATAGGCGCCGACGGCTTCGGCTTCGCGCCGGACAAGGGCGCCTGGGTGAAGATCGAGCAGCTGGGCGCGGTGCGCATCGGCGACGACGTGGAGATCGGCGCCAACACCTGCATAGACCGCGGCGCCCTGGGCGACACGGTCATCGAGGACGGCGTCAAGCTGGACAACCTGATCCAGATCGCCCACAACGTGCGCATCGGCAAGCACACCGCCATGGCCGGCTGCGTGGGCGTGGCGGGCAGCGCCACCATCGGCGCGCACTGCACCGTGGGCGGCAGCGCCGGCATCCTGGGCCACCTCACCATCGCCGACCACGTGCACATCTCCTCGTTCACCCTGGTCACGCGGTCCATCCACGAGCCGGGCCAGTACACCGGCGTCTTTCCCATCGACGACAATGCGTCCTGGGAAAAGAACGCGGCCACGCTCAGGCAGCTGCACAAGCTGCGCGAGCGCGTGAAGGCCCTGGAGAAGAAGACATGATGGACATCCACGAAATCCTCAAGCAACTGCCCCACCGCTACCCGATCCTGCTGGTGGACCGGGTCCTCTCGGTCGAGAAGGGCAAGACCATACGCACCATCAAGAACGTCTCGATCAACGAGCCCTTCTTCATGGGCCATTTCCCCAAGCGCCCGGTGATGCCGGGCGTGCTGATGCTGGAGGCCATGGCGCAAAGCGCGGCCCTGCTGTCCTTCGCCTCGCTGGGCATCCAGCTGGACGACAACACGGTCTACTACTTCGCCGGCATCGACAACGCGCGCTTCAAGCGGCCCGTGGAGCCGGGCGACCAGCTGGTGATGGACGTGTCCATCGAGCGCCACAAGGCCGGCATCTTCAAGTTCCACGGCGAAGCCCGCGTGGACGGCGAGCTGGCCTGCGAGGCCGACCTGATGTGCACCATGCGGAAGGTGGCATGACGGCGGTCCACGCCACCGCTGTCGTCGACCCCCAGGCCGAGCTGCACCCCTCGGTCAGCGTGGGCCCCTACGCCGTCATCGGCCCGCATGTGAAGATAGGCGCCGGCACCACCGTGGGCCCGCACGCGGTGATCGAAGGCCACACCACCATCGGCCAGGACAACCGCATCTTCCAGTTCGCCTCCATAGGCGCCATCCCGCAGGACAAGAAGTACGACGGCGAACCCTGCGAACTGGTGATCGGCGACCGCAACACCATCCGCGAGTTCGTCACCTTCAACATCGGCTCGCCCGGCGGCGGGGCCGTCACGCGGATCGGCAGCGACAACTGGATCATGGCCTACGTGCACATCGCGCACGACTGCATCGTGGGCGACCACTGCACCATGGCCAACAACACCACGCTGGGCGGCCACGTGACGGTGGGGGACTGGGTCACCATCGGCGGGCTGTGCGGCATCCACCAGTTCACCAAGGTCGGGGCCCACGCCATGGTGGGCTTTGCCAGTGCCGTCTCGCAGGACGTGCCGCCCTTCCTGCTGGTGGACGGCAACCCCCTGCGCGTGGCCGGCGTGAACGTCACCGGCCTGAAGCGCCGCGACTTCAGCGACGAGCGCATCCGCGCGATCCGCCAGATGCACAAGCTGCTGTACCGCGAGGGCCGCACCCTGGCCGATGCGCGCGAGGCGATCGCCGAGCTGGCCCTGCAGGTGCCCGCCGCGTCCGCGGACGCCGCCCTGATGGGCGATTTCCTCGCCGCCGCCGAGCGCGGCATCGCGCGCTGACGCCATGCGGTTCTCGCTGGTCGCCGGCGAAGCGTCGGGCGACCTGCTCGGCGGCCTGCTGCTGCAGGGGCTGAACGCACGCTGGCCGGGCCTGGCCACCGACGGCATCGGCGGCCCGCGCATGCAGGCCCAGGGCTTCCAGTCCTGGGTGCCCTACGAACGCCTGGCCGTGAGCGGCTATGTCGAGGTGCTGCGCCACCTGCCCGGGTTGCTGCGGCTGCGGCGCGACCTTCGCGAGCGGCTGGCGGCGTACCCGCCGCAGGCCTTCATCGGCATCGACGCACCGGATTTCAACCTGGGCCTGGAGGCCTCCCTGCGCGAGCGCGGCCTGCGCACCGTGCACTTCGTGTGCCCCTCGATCTGGGCCTGGCGGGCCGAGCGCGTGCACAAGATCCGCGCCAGCGCCGACCACGTGCTGTGCCTCTTTCCCTTCGAGCCCGAGATCCTGCAGAAGGAGGGCATCGCCGCGACCTACGTGGGCCATCCGCTCGCCAACGTCATTCCCCAGCAGGTGGACCGCGCGGCCGCGCGCGCCGCGCTGGGGCTGCCGGGGGAGGGCGAGCTGCTGGCCGTGCTGCCAGGAAGCCGCGCCTCCGAGGTGGCTCGCCATGCCCTGCCGTTCCTGGCGGCGGCGCGGCGCGTGCGCGACGCGCGGCCGGGCCTGCGCATCGCGGTGCCCGCGATCCCCGCGCTGCGGCCGGCGGTGGAGCGGGCGGCGCGCGAGGCCGGGCTGGGCGCCGAATGCAGCATCTTCGAGGGCCGCTCGCACGAGGTGCTGGCGGCCTGTGACCTGACGCTGATCGCCAGCGGCACCGCCACGCTGGAGGCGGCGCTGTTCAAGCGCCCCATGGTGATCGCCTACAAGGTCAGCCCGCTCACCTTTCGCATGATGTGGCCCAAGCGCCTGCAGCCCTGGATCGGCCTGCCCAACGTGTTGTGCCGCGATTTCGTCGTGCCCGAGCTGGTGCAGGAGGCCGCCAATCCCGAGTCCATGGCCCGCGCATGCTTGGAATGGCTGCAGTCCCCTGACAAAATGGCGGCCATTTCCCAGAGATTCAGCGCGCTGCACGAGCTGCTGCGACGCGACACCGCCCGCCTCGCCACCGATGCCATCGAAAAGACGATCCAAGCTTGAGCAGGGCCGGCTCGACTGGGACCCCGCGGGCCTGCTGGCCGGCGTGGACGAAGCCGGCCGCGGCCCCCTGGCCGGGCCGGTGGTGGCCGCGGCCGTGATCCTGGACGACACCAAGCGCATCCGCGGCCTGGCCGACTCCAAGGTGCTCACCCCCCTGCAGCGCGAGCGCCTGTACGACCAGATCATGGACAAGGCCTTGTGCTGCTCCGTCGCCCAGGCCTCGGTGGAAGAGATCGACAGCCTCAACATCCTGCACGCGACGATGCTGGCCATGAAGCGCGCCGTCGAGGGCCTGAGGCTCAAGCCGGCCAAGGTGCTGGTGGACGGCAACCGCCTGCCGCGCATCGAGGTGCTGGCCGAGGCCGTGGTCGGCGGCGACGCGACGGTGAAGTCGATCTCGGCCGCGTCCATCCTGGCCAAGGTGCACCGCGACCGCCTGCTCGCGCAGCTGCACGAGGAGTTCCCTCAGTACGGCTTCGCCGGCCACAAGGGCTACGGCACCCCCGAGCACCTGGAGGCCCTGCGCCTGCACGGGGCCTGCGTCCACCACCGGCGCTCCTTCGCCCCGGTGGCGGCCACCTTCACCACGCCGCAGGGCGCGGTGATCCAGCTGCGCACCGCGTGATCCAGGCGCAACCCATCCATTCGGCGGCGAATCCGCTGGTCAAGGACCTGCGCCGCCTCGCACAGGACGCAGGGGCCTACCGCAAGCAGGGGCGCGTCTGGCTGGAGGGCGATCACCTGTGCCGCGCGGCCCTGCAGCGCGGGGTGCTGCCCCAGCTCGCCGTCTTCGCCGACTCGCTGTGGGGCACCGAGGGCCACAACTGGCCGCTTGGCGGGACCCGCGTGGTGACCGTGCCCGACGAGCTGTTCCGCAGCCTGAGCGGGCTGGAATCCCCCGCACGCATGGGTTTCGTGCTGGCCTTGCCGCAGCCGCCCGCCGTCGCGGCCCAGGCGCCCACCGTGGTGCTGGACCGGCTGCAGGACGCCGGCAACGTGGGCTCCATCCTGCGCAGCGCTGCCGCCCTGGGATTCACCCAGGTGCTCGCGCTGCGGGGCACCGCCGGCCTGTGGAGCCCCAAGGTGCTGCGGGCCGGCATGGGCGCGCACTTCGGGCTGTCCCTGCTGGAGGGGCTGGCGCTGGACGCACTGGCGCCGCTGGCCGTGCCCATGCTGGCCACCAGTTCGCACCAGGGGGAGTTCCTGCACCGGGCCCGCCTGCCCTGGCCCTGCGCCTGGCTGATGGGCCACGAAGGGCAGGGCGTCTCGCCCGAACTGGCGGCCCGGGCCGGGCAGTGGGTGCGCATCGCCCAGCCGGGCGGGGAGGAGTCGCTCAACGTCGCGGCGGCCGCGGCGATCTGCCTGCACGCCAGCGCCGTAGGCGCGCTCACCTCAGGGTGAACCCTGGGTGCGCCGGGATTCCCGGGTTATAATCAGAGGCTTTCCCGCAAACCCCGTACGCCTAGCAAACGCCAGCCAATCCCCTGACAAGACAAATGCTCCGGCACTTCGCGCCGGGGCTCAGAAAGAGCGGATGCTCTTGAGCGCAGTTGGGCGTACCCGTCAACAATCGGAGAACCCAGTGCTTTTGTCTCATCAGGGAGCGAATCCCGCCGCCATCCTGGCGCTCGCAGACGGCACGGTCTTCATCGGCAATTCCATCGGCGCTCCCGGCGCCACCACCGGCGAAGTGGTGTTCAACACCGCCATCACCGGCTACCAGGAAATCCTGACCGACCCCAGCTACTGCCAGCAGATCGTCACGCTGACGTATCCGCACATCGGCAACTATGGGGTCAACGATGAAGACGTCGAAGCCGCCAAGGTGCATGCCGCGGGCCTGATCATCCGCGACCTGCCGCTCACCACCTCCAACTTCCGCGCCAGCCGCAGCCTGCCAGACTACCTGCGTGCCCAGGGCACGGTGGCGATCTCGGACATCGACACCCGCAAGCTGACCCGCCACCTGCGCACCCACGGCGCGCAGAACGGCTGCATCACGGCGCTGGCCGCCGGCGAGGCCGTCACCCAGGCGGTGATCGACAAGGCCATCGCCGCCGCCAAGGATGCGCCCTCCATGAGCGGGCTGGACCTGGCCCGGGTGGTCTCCGCGCGCGAGAGCTACCCCTGGACCCAGACGGAATGGAAGCTGGGCAGCGGCTACGGCACGCAGTCGGCCCCGCGCTTCCACGTGGTGGCCTACGACTTCGGCGTCAAGTTCAACATCCTGCGCATGCTGGCCGAGCGCGGCTGCCGCATCACCGTGGTGCCGGCGCAGACGCCGGCCTCGGAGGTGAAGAAGCTCAATCCCGACGGCGTGTTCCTGTCCAACGGCCCCGGCGACCCGGAGCCCTGCGACTACGCCATCGCCGCCACGCGCGAACTGATCGACGCCGGCTACCCCACCTTCGGCATCTGCCTGGGCCACCAGATCATGGCGCTGGCTTCGGGGGCGAAAACCTTCAAGATGAAGTTCGGCCACCACGGTGCCAACCACCCGGTCAAGGACCTGGACAACGGCCGCGTCTCCATCACCAGCCAGAACCACGGCTTCGCGGTGGACGAGAAGACGCTGCCCGCCAACCTGCGGGCCACCCACGTGAGCCTGTTCGACGGCACGCTGCAGGGCCTGGCCCGCACCGACCGCCCCGCCTTCTGCTTCCAGGGCCACCCGGAAGCCTCGCCCGGCCCGCACGACATCGCCTACCTGTTCGATCGCTTCGTGGCGCTGATGGAGAAAAAGTAAATGCCAAAGCGCAACGACCTCAAGAGCATCCTCATCATCGGCGCCGGCCCGATCGTCATCGGCCAGGCCTGCGAGTTCGACTACTCCGGCGTGCAGGCCTGCCGGGCCCTGCGCGAGGAGGGCTACAAGGTCATCCTGATCAACAGCAACCCGGCGACGATCATGACCGACCCGGCCACGGCCGACGTCACCTACATCGAGCCCATCACCTGGCAGACGGTCGAGAAGATCATCGCCAAGGAAAAGCCCGACGCCATCCTGCCCACCATGGGCGGCCAGACTGCGCTCAACTGCGCCCTGGACCTGTGGCACCACGGCGTGCTGGAGAAGCACGGCGTCGAGCTGATCGGCGCCACGCCCGAGGCCATCGACAAGGCCGAGGACCGGCAGAAGTTCAAGGAAGCGATGACCAAGATCGGGCTGGGCTCGGCCCGCTCGGGCATCGCCCACACCCTGGACGAGGCCTGGGCGGTGCAGAAGACCGTGGGCTTCCCGGCCGTGATCCGCCCCAGCTTCACGCTGGGAGGCACCGGCGGTGGCATCGCCTACAACGCCGAAGAGTTCGAGACCATCTGCAAGCGCGGCCTGGAGGCCTCGCCCACCAGCGAACTGCTGATCGAGGAATCGCTGCTCGGCTGGAAGGAGTACGAGATGGAAGTGG
Source organism: Ramlibacter aquaticus (assembly GCF_015159745.1). GTDB lineage: Bacteria > Pseudomonadota > Gammaproteobacteria > Burkholderiales > Burkholderiaceae_C > Ramlibacter > Ramlibacter aquaticus. The sequence goes on from NZ_JADDOJ010000044.1 coordinate 17,096, forward strand.
TCCGCGACAAGGCGGACAACTGCATCATCGTCTGCTCCATCGAGAACCTGGACCCGATGGGCGTGCACACCGGCGACTCGATCACTGTCGCGCCGGCGCAGACCCTGACGGACAAGGAATACCAGATCATGCGCAACGCCTCCATCGCGGTGCTGCGCGAGATCGGCGTGGACACGGGCGGCTCCAACGTGCAGTTCTCGATCAACCCGGCCGACGGCCGCATGATCGTGATCGAGATGAACCCGCGCGTGTCGCGCTCCTCGGCGCTGGCCTCCAAGGCCACGGGCTTCCCGATCGCCAAGGTCGCGGCCAAGCTGGCGGTGGGCTACACGCTCGACGAGCTGCGCAACGAGATCACCGGCGGCGCGACCCCGGCGAGCTTCGAGCCCAGCATCGACTACGTGGTCACCAAGATCCCGCGCTTCGCCTTCGAGAAGTTCCCGGCGGCCGATTCGCGCCTGACCACGCAGATGAAGTCCGTGGGCGAGGTCATGGCCATGGGCCGCACCTTCCAGGAGTCCTTCCAGAAGGCGCTTCGCGGCCTGGAAGTCGGCGTGGACGGCATGAACGAAAAGACCCAGGACCGCGAGGTGCTGGAGAAAGAGCTGGGCGCGCCCGGCCCCGAGCGCATCTGGTACGTGGGCGATGCCTTCGCCCTCGGCATGAGCGTCGAGGAAGTGCATGCGCTGACCAAGATCGACCCCTGGTTCCTGGTGCAGATCGAGGAGATCGTGCGCATCGAGCTGGAACTGGACGCGGTGACCGCCTCCCGCGGTGAAGGCACGCTGGCTTCGCTGGATGCCGGCGAACTGCGCATGCTCAAGCGCAAGGGCTTCTCCGACCGGCGCCTGGCCAAGCTGCTCAAGACCACCGAGAAGGCCGTGCGCGAGCACCGCCGTGGCCTGGGCGTGCGCCCGGTGTACAAGCGCGTGGACACCTGCGCCGCCGAGTTCGCCACCAACACGGCCTACATGTACTCGAGCTACGAGGACGAGTGCGAGGCCGAGCCGACGAACAGGAAGAAGATCATGGTGCTGGGCGGCGGGCCCAACCGCATCGGCCAGGGCATCGAGTTCGACTACTGCTGCGTGCACGCCGCGCTCGCCATGCGCGAGGACGGCTACGAGACCATCATGGTCAACTGCAACCCCGAGACGGTGTCCACCGACTACGACACCAGCGACCGGCTCTACTTCGAGCCGCTGACGCTGGAGGACGTGCTGGAGATCGTCGACAAGGAAAAGCCCACCGGCGTGATCGTGCAGTACGGCGGCCAGACGCCGCTGAAGCTCGCGCTGGGCCTGGAGGCCGAGGGCGTGCCCATCATCGGCACCAGCCCCGACATGATCGACGCCGCCGAGGACCGTGAGCGCTTCCAGAAGCTGCTGCACGAACTCGGCCTGCGCCAGCCGCCCAACGCCACCGCACGCACCGAGCAGGAAGCACTTGAGAAGGCGGCGGCCCTGGGCTACCCCCTGGTGGTGCGCCCCAGCTACGTGCTGGGCGGCCGCGCCATGGAGATCGTGCACGAGCAGCGCGACCTGGAGCGCTACATGCGCGAGGCCGTCAAGGTCAGCAACGACTCGCCCGTGCTGCTGGACCGCTTCCTGAACGACGCGATCGAGTGCGACGTGGACTGCCTGTCGGACGGCAGCCGCACCTTCATCGGCGGCGTGATGGAGCACATCGAGCAGGCTGGCGTGCACTCGGGCGACTCGGCCTGCTCGCTGCCCCCGTACTCGCTGTCCAAGGCAACCGTGGACGAGCTGAAGAAGCAGACCGCCGCCATGGCCAAGGCGCTGAACGTGGTGGGGCTCATGAACGTGCAGTTCGCCATCCAGCAGCAGGACGGCCAGGACGTGATCTACGTGCTGGAAGTGAACCCGCGCGCCTCGCGCACCGTGCCCTACGTCAGCAAGGCCACCGGCATCCAGCTGGCCAAGGTGGCGGCCCGCTGCATGGTGGGCCAGTCGCTGGATTCCCAGGGCCTGGGCGCCGAGGTGACGCCGCCTTACTTCAGCGTGAAGGAAGCGGTGTTCCCCTTCGTGAAGTTCCCCGGCGTGGACACCATCCTGGGCCCGGAGATGAAGTCCACCGGCGAAGTGATGGGCGTGGGCGCCACCTTCGGCGAGGCCTTCGTCAAGAGCCAGATGGGTGCAGGCACCAAGCTGCCGCGGCCCACCGACGCGGTGCGGAAGGTCTTCCTGACGGTGAAGAACAGCGACAAGCCGCGGGCGGTGCAGGTTGCGCGCCAGCTCGCCGGCATGGGCTTCGAGATCGTGGCCACCAAGGGCACGGCTGCGGCGATCTCGGCGGCCGGCGTGGCCTGCCAGCAGGTCAACAAGGTCACCGAGGGCCGCCCGCACGTGGTGGACATGATCAAGAACAACGAGATCTGCATGGTCATCAACACCGTGGAGGAGCGCCGCAACGCGATCGCCGATTCGCGCGCGATCCGCACTTCGGCCCTGCTGGCCCGCGTGACCACCTTCACCACCATCGCCGGCGCCGAAGCCGCGGTGGAGGGCATGAAGTACATGGACTCGCTGGGTGTGGTGTCCGTGCAGGAGATGCACGCCCAGCTGGCCGCCTGAGCGATGGACAGCCGCATCCTCACCCTGGGTGGCGAGCGCTGGGAAGCCCCCGGCTCGGACCCGGCCTGGATCGATGCGGTGGAAGAGGGCAAGGTCCTGTTCTTTCCCCGGCTGGGCTTCCCGCTCACGCCGGCCGAGCAGGGCCTGCTGCGCCCGGAACTGCTGGAGGCCGGCACCCGCAACATCAGCTGGAGCCCCGACCGCGGCCTCAAGGGCGTGGCCGGTGGCCCGGCCGTGCAGGCGGCCGTCGGCCTGGTGCTGCAGCGCTTCAGCGCCCAGGCGCTCGCCCTGGTGACGGGGCTGTTCCCGGCCTATGCGCCCCACCTGCGCGCCGCGCCGGCCAGCCTGCGGCCGGTGTCGGTGTCGCAGCGGCGCCAGTCGGTGCGGGCGGACGACCGCCGGCTGCAAGTGGACGCCTTCCCTCGCGCCCGAACCGGGGCGAACGCATCCTGCGCGTGTTCACCAACATCAACCCGGCCGGCGAGCCCAGGGTGTGGCGCGTGGGCGAGCCGCTGGAGGATGCCGCGCGGCGTTTCCTGCCGAAGTGCAAGCCCTACAGTGCCTGGCAGGCGCGGGCGCTGGCGGCGCTGGGCGTGACCAAGTCGCTGCGCTCGGAGTACGACCACCTGATGCTGCAGCTGCACGACCTGATGAAGGCCGACGAGCGCTGGCAGCGCGAGTCGCCGCAGATGACCCTGCCGTTCCCGGCGGGCAGCAGCTGGGTCTGCTTTTCGGACCACACCCTGCACGCCGTCATGGCGGGCCAGCACATGCTGGAGCAGACGTTCCACCTCCCGGTGGACAGGCAATACAATCCATCCAAGAGCCCGCTGGCCATTCTCGGCCGGCTGGCAGGGCACCCGGTCGCCTGACGCGCACGGGTCCCGCAGGAACAACAATCGCCGGACAGCCGTCCGGCTTTTCTTTTGATGAGGGCAGACAAGCCATGGCCACGATTCCCATCACCAAGCGCGGCGCTGAAAAGCTGAAGGCCGAGCTGCACCGCCTGAAGACGGTGGACAGGCCCGCCGTGATCAACGCGATCGCCGAAGCGCGTGCGCAGGGCGACCTGTCGGAAAACGCCGAGTACGACGCCGCCAAGGACCGCCAGGGCTTCATCGAGGGCCGCATCCAGGAGGTCGAGGGCAAGCTCTCGGCCGCGCAGGTGATCGACCCTTCCAGCGTGGATGCGGGCGGCAAGGTCGTCTTCGGTGCCACCGTGGAGCTCGAGGAAGAGGAGAGCGGCGAGAAGGTGCGCTACCAGATCGTGGGCGAGGACGAGGCCGACCTCAAGCTCGGCCTGATCAACGTCTCCAGCCCGATCGGCCGCGCGCTGATCGGCAAGGAGGAGGGCGACGTCGCCGAGGTGCAGACCCCGGGCGGGCTGAAGCGCTACGAGATCATCGGGGTGCAGTACCTCTGAGCGCCATGGGCTGGCGCGCACGCATCCCGCTGCTCGCGGCGGCCCTGTGGTGGGGCAGCCTGTCGGCGATCGGCTTCCTGGCCGTGCCGCTGCTGTTCCGCCACCTGCCGACGCCGGCCCTCGCGGGCAGCATGGCCGCCCAGCTTTTCTCCGCGCAGGCGGGGGTCTCGGTCGCCTGTGGCGCACTGATCCTGATGGCCAGCCGCGGGCCCGGCGAGCCGGCCCGACTGGGCTGGCGCGGCGGCGCGCTGGCCTTCGTGCTGGTGGGCGTGCTGATGGCGCTGCTGGTGGAGTACGGCGTGTCGCCGCACATCCGCGCACGCGAGAATCTGGCCTTGTGGCACGGCGTGGGCAGCCTCATGTACGGGCTGCAGTGGCTGTGCGCGCTGGTTGCCCTGTGGAAGCTGGGCGCCCCGGGCCCGATGCAAGATCAGGCCGGGCCGGAGACGCAGGCCGTGCCGGACTGAGCCGGCGCGAAGGACGAGTCAGGTGGGCCTCAGCCCAGCCGGCCCTTCTTGACCGATTTCTGCTTGGGCTTGGAGCGCTTGACCTGGCCGCCGGGGGTCAGCCGCTGGTTGCCCAGCACGCGCACGGTGCGCACCTCGGGGCGCTGGCCGCCGCGCTTGCTGTACTTCAGCACCTTGAAGTCGCGCGGGCCGGGCATGCGGTCCTCGTCCTCGGTGCGGGCCTTGGGCGGGATGGGACGCCAGAGCACCAGCAGCTTGCCGATGTGCTGGATCTGCGCTGCGCCCAGCTCGTCGGCCAGCTGGCCATAGATGGCCTCGCGGGTGGCGCGGTCGTCGCCCAGGACGCGGATCTTGATGAGGCCGTGGGCCTTGAGGGCGGCATCGACCTCCTTCTTGACCGAGGGCGTCAGGCCGTCGTTGCCGATCATGACCACCGGGTCCAGGTGGTGCGCTTCGGCGCGGTGCGCCTTGCGCTCGGCGATGGAGAGTTCGATTCGGGACATGGAAAGTATTATCGTTGGGCGCAAAGGGGCCCGGAAAACTTCATGAAGAAGAGCAAAAGCAAGAAGGTCAACCGGGCGTGGCTCAACGACCACATGAACGACCCGTACGTAAAGCTGGCCCAGAAGGACGGCTACCGCGCACGGGCCGCCTACAAGCTCAAGGAGATCGACGAGACGCTGGGCCTGGTCAAGCCCGGCCAGCTGATCGTCGACCTCGGCTGTGCGCCCGGGGCCTGGTGCCAGTACCTCAGGCGCCGGCTGGCGCCCGCCGGCGCGTCGGCCGGGCAGCTGGACGGCACCCTCATCGGCATGGACATCCTGCCCATGGAACCCATCGAGGGCGTGCACTTCATCCAGGGCGACTTCCGCGAGCCCGAGGTGCTGGCCCAGGTGTCGGCAGCCGTGGGCGGCCGGCCGGTGGACCTGGTGGTCTCGGACATGGCGCCCAACCTCTCGGGCATCGAATCGGCGGACGCGGCGCGCATCCAGCACTTGGTCGAGCTGGCGGCCGAGTTCGCGCAGGCCCACCTCAAGCCCGACGGTGCCCTGGTCGTGAAGCTGTTCCATGGCAGCGGCTACAGCCAGCTTGTCAAGATGTTCAAGGAAACCTTTCGGGTCGTGAAACCTCTCAAGCCCAAGGCCTCGCGCGACCGCTCCTCCGAAACCTTCCTCGTGGGCATTGGGCTCAAGCACGTCCGGTGACAAGGCAGGAGGGGTTTTCCGCTGTCGTCCCCGTCCTATGGCGGACGTAGCGAAAATGCATCATCCCAACCGTTGAAACGCCTAGAATGGGTACCAAGTGGGGATTGACATCCCCCTCCGGAGATCGAGTTGAATAATCAGTGGTTTTCGAAAATCGCGGTGTGGCTGGTGATCGCGCTGGTGTTGTTCACTGTGTTCAAGCAGTTCGACACACGCGGCGTCTCCGGCGCATCCATGGTCGGTTATTCCGATTTCCTCGAACAGGTCCGCAACAAGCAGATCAAGAGCGCGGTGATCCAGGAAGGCCAGGGCGGCACCGAGATCGTGGCGTTCACCACCGATGACCGCAAGGTGCGCACCACCGCCACCTACCTCGATCGCGGCCTGGTCGGCGACCTGATCAACAACGGCGTCAAGTTCGACGTCAAGCCGCGTGAAGAGGGCTCCCTGCTCATGACCCTGCTGGTCAGCTGGGGCCCCATGCTGCTCCTGATCGGCGTATGGATCTACTTCATGCGGCAGATGCAGGGCGGCGGCAAGGGCGGGGCCTTCAGCTTCGGCAAGAGCAAGGCCCGCATGCTGGACGAGAACAACAACCAGGTCACCTTCGCGGACGTGGCCGGCTGCGACGAGGCCAAGGAAGAAGTCAAGGAAGTCGTGGACTTCCTGAAGGACCCGCAGAAGTTCCAGAAGCTGGGTGGGCGCATCCCGCGCGGCCTGCTGCTGGTCGGCCCGCCCGGCACCGGCAAGACCTTGCTCGCCAAGGGCATCGCCGGCGAGGCCAAGGTGCCTTTCTTCAGCATCTCCGGCTCCGATTTCGTCGAGATGTTCGTGGGCGTGGGCGCGGCCCGCGTGCGCGACATGTTCGAGAACGCCAAGAAGAACGCGCCCTGCATCATCTTCATCGATGAAATCGACGCGGTCGGCCGCCAGCGCGGCGCGGGCCTGGGCGGTGGCAACGACGAGCGCGAGCAGACCCTCAACCAGATGCTGGTCGAGATGGACGGCTTCGAGACCAACCTGGGCGTCATCGTGGTGGCTGCCACCAACCGCCCGGACATCCTGGACGCCGCCCTGCTGCGTCCCGGCCGCTTCGACCGCCAGGTCTACGTGACGCTGCCCGACATCCGCGGCCGCGAGCAGATCCTCAACGTGCACATGCGCAAGGTGCCGATCGGCCAGGACGTCAACGCCAGCATCATTGCCCGCGGCACGCCCGGCATGTCCGGTGCCGACCTCGCGAACCTGTGCAACGAGGCTGCGCTCATGGCCGCCCGCCGCAACGCGCGCGTGGTCGAGATGCAGGACTTCGAAAAGGCCAAGGACAAGATCCTGATGGGCCCCGAGCGCAAGAGCATGGTCATGCCCGAGGAAGAGCGCCGCAACACGGCCTACCACGAGTCCGGCCACGCCCTGATCGGCAAGCTGCTGCCCAAGTGCGACCCGGTGCACAAGGTCACCATCATCCCGCGCGGCCGTGCGCTGGGCGTGACGATGAGCCTGCCTGCCCAGGACCGCTACAGCTACGACCGCGAGTACATGCTCAACCAGATCGCTATGCTGTTCGGCGGCCGGATCGCGGAAGAGGTGTTCATGAACCAGATGACCACCGGCGCGAGCAACGACTTCGAGCGTGCCACGCACCTGGCCCGCGACATGGTCATGCGCTACGGCATGAGCGACGCCCTGGGCCCCATGGTCTACGCCGAGAACGAGGGCGAGGTCTTCCTGGGCCGCTCGGTCACCAAGACCACCAACATCTCCGAGCAGACCATGCAGAAGGTCGACCAGGAGGTGCGCCGCATCATCGACGAGCAGTACGGGCTGGCCCGTCGCCTGATCGAGGAGCACAGCGACAAGATGCATGCCATGGCCAAGGCCCTGCTCGAGTGGGAAACCATAGACACCGAGCAACTGGACGACATCATGGCCGGCAAGGACCCCCGTCCGCCCAAGGACTTCACGCCCCGCACCCCGCCGTCCTCCGGCAGCGGTGGCAGCGCGGTCGGTGCCGATCCGGCCCCCACGGCCGCCTGAGGTCCCCACTGCCAAGAAGAAGGCCCTGCGTGCAGGGCCTTTTTTCATGGGCCGCACAGCTCATGAGACCGCCGGCGGCCACTGGCCGCACTGCAGGACCACGCGGTAGCCATCGGGGTCTTCGAAGGTGCAGCCTGAGGCATCCCAGTAGGGGTTGCGTGAGGGGACGGGCTCGAAGCCCTGGCGGCGCATGCGCGCCACGGCGGCCTGCCAGGTTTCATGTTGCGGCAGGTACCAGATGAGGAGGTTGTCCTGGGTCGGGGCGCGGCCAACCGTATGGCTGCGCTGGTGCGTGAACTCGAGGTGGAAGGGCGCTCCCGGTTGCCCGAGCATGATGCCGTCGAAGCCGGCGTGGTCCTCGAACTGGCCGAGCACGGACAGGCCCAGCCCGTCCCGGTAGAACGGGAGCAGCCGGGCGATGCTGTCGGTGGGGCGTGCGATACGAAGTGTGGGGAGGGTCATGGCCTGGGTAGCGTCCCGCGGATGGCCCGAAAGCGCCGCCATGCCCTTGGCTCTGCCGCCGGCTGACGCACAATCGGTGCCATGCACTGGCAGACTAGCCGATTCCGCCTCGACCTGGTGGCCCGCCCGCTCGTCATGGGGATCGTGAACACTACCCCGGATTCCTTCTCCGACGGGGGCCGGTACATCAGCACCGGCGCGGCGCTGGCCCAGTGCGAGAAGCTGCTGGCCGAGGGCGCCGACATCCTGGACATCGGTGGCGAATCCAGCCGCCCCGGCACGCCGCCGGTGAGCCTGGAGCAGGAGCGGGCGCGCGTGCAGCCCGTGCTGCGAGAGGCGCTGCGCATGGGGGTGCCGATCTCGCTGGACACCTACAAGCCCGCCCTGATGCGCGAGGCCCTGGACCTGGGCGTGGACATCATCAACGACATCTGGGGCCTGCGCCAGCCGGGCGCGGTGGAGGCCGTGGCGGCCCACCCCGCGTGCGGCGTCTGCCTCATGCACATGCATGGCGAGCCCGAGACCATGCAGCATCAGCCCATGGACGGGGACGCGGTGCACGCGGTGCGCGAGTTCCTGCGCAGCACCAGCCAGGCGCTGGAGGCGCACGGCGTGGCGCGCGATCGCATCTGCTGGGACCCGGGCGTGGGCTTCGGCAAGACCGTGGCGCAGAACTTCGACCTGCTCGCGCGGCAGGACGAACTCCTGGCGCCGGGCTACCCGCTGCTCGTGGGCTGGTCGCGCAAGTCCTCTCTGGGCAGCGTGACCGGGCTGCCCGTGGGCGAACGCCTCGCGCCCAGTGTGGCCGCGGCGCTGCTGGCGGCCGAACACGGGGCCCAGGTGCTGCGAGTGCACGACGTGAAGGAAACAGTGGCCGCCCTCAAGGTGCTGGCCGCGGTGCGGGCCCAGAGGCCCGCTGGCAAGGAAAGAGAAAAGACATGAGCAGAACCTATTTCGGCACCGACGGCATCCGCGGCACCGTGGGCCAGCCGCCCATCACCCCCGACTTCGTGCTGCGGCTCGCGCACGCCGTGGGCCGTGTGCTGCGCAGGAACGAGCAGCGCCCCACGGTGCTGATCGGCAAGGACACCCGGATCTCGGGCTACATGCTGGAGAGCGCCCTGGAATCGGGCTTCAACTCCGCCGGCGTGGACGTGGTGCTGCTGGGCCCGCTGCCCACCCCGGGCGTGGCCTACCTGACCCGTGCGCAGCGCGCCAGCCTGGGCGTGGTCATCAGCGCCAGCCACAACCCCTACCCGGACAACGGCATCAAGTTCTTCAGCGCCCAGGGCACCAAGCTGCCCGACGCCTGGGAGCGCGAGGTCGAGGCCACGCTGGCCGAGCCGCCCGCCTGGGCCGATTCGCGCTCCCTGGGCAAGGCGCGCCGCCTGGACGACGCGGCGGGGCGCTACATCGAGTTCTGCAAGAGCACCTTCGCCAACGACCTCACCCTGAAGGGCCTGACCGTGGTCGTGGATGCGGCGCACGGCGCCGCCTACCACATCGCCCCCAAGGTGTTCCACGAACTGGGCGCCGAAGTCGTGTGCATAGGCTGCGCCCCGGACGGCCTGAACATCAACGACGGCGTGGGCGCGACCCATCCCGAGGCCCTGGTCGAGGCGGTGAAGGCCCACGGCGCCGACTACGGCATCGCCCTGGACGGCGACGCCGACCGGCTGCAGATGGTGGATGCGGCGGGCCGCCTCTACAACGGGGACGAACTGCTCTACCTCATGGCGCAGGACCGGCTGGGCCGCGGGGAAGCGGTGCCCGGCGTGGTGGGCACGCTGATGACCAACATGGCCGTCGAACTGGCGCTGCGCGCGCGCGGGGTCGAGTGCGTGCGGGCCAAGGTGGGGGACCGCTATGTGCTGGAGGAACTGGAGCAGCGCGGCTGGCTGCTGGGCGGAGAGGGCTCCGGCCACCTGCTCGCGCTGGACCGCCACACCACGGGCGACGGCCTCATCAGCGCGCTGCAGGTGCTCCAGGCCTGCGCCCGCAGCGGCCGCACCATGGCTCAGCTGCTGGCCGAGGTGACGCTGTTCCCCCAGGTGCTGCTGAACGTGCGCATGGCGCCCGGGCAGGACTGGAAGGCCAATGCCGCCCTGGCTGCCGAGACCGAGCGCGTCCAGGCCGAGCTGGCGGGGCAGGGGCGGGTGCTGATCCGCGCCAGCGGCACGGAGCCTGTGCTGCGGGTGATGGTCGAGGCCAGCGACCCGGGCGTAGCGCGTCGTTGCGCGGAGCGCCTAGTCGCCACGGTTCCCGCCGCCTGAGCGCGGGCGGCCGCGCGGGCCGTGGCGGGCAAGCCCCTGCCGCGCTTGCGTCTTGTCAAAATAAGGACACAGAGCCGGTTCACACTGTCAAGAAGCCGTCATATCGTTGCTGAATGTCACCTGCGCCGCCCGCCGCCCCGTTGCCCCAGCCTTTCCCGTTCCTGGACCGGGACCACAGCATCCTGGCGTTCAACGAGCGCGTGCTGGACTGGGCGCAACGGCCCGATGTGCCGCTGCTGGAGCGCTTGCGCTTCCTGTGCATCGTCTCCTCCAACCTGGACGAGTTCTTCGAGGTGCGGGCCGCGCCCCACCTCACGGCGGCCCAGCACGGCGACCACGAAGGCGAATACACCGTGGACAGCTTCGCCGCGCTGTCGCAGGCCGCCCACTCGCTGGTGGAGCGCCAGTACGCGCTCTACAACGATGAACTGATCCCCGCCTTCGCCCGGGAAGGCGTGCAGATCCTCTCGCACGGCGAGCGCAACACGGCGCAGAAGGCCTGGGTGCGCGACTATTTCGAGCGCGAGGTGCGGCCGCTGCTGATCCCGGTGGGGCTGGACCCCGCGCACCCCTTCCCGCAGGTCGCCAACAAGTCCCTCAACTTCATCGTGCGGCTGGGCGGCAAGGACGCCTTCGGCCGCGAGAACGAGATCGCGATCGTCAAGGTGCCGCGCGTGCTGCCGCGCCTGATCGCCATGCCGGCCCGGGTCTGCGGCGGCAGGAAGCTGCTGGTGTCGCTCTCCAGCGTGATCCGGGCCCACCTGGACCTGCTCTTCCCCGGCCGCGAGGTGGGCCAGTTCTCCCAGTTCCGCGTGACCCGGCATTCCGACCTGGCCGTCGACGAGGATGACGTGAAGGACCTGCGCACCGCGCTGCGCCTCGGCCTGCAACAGCGCCACTACGGCCAGGCGGTGCGCCTGGAGGTCTCCGCGGGCTGTTCGGAATTCCTCTCGTCCTTCCTGCTGCAGCAGTTCGGCCTGCCCGCGCTCTCGCTCTACCGGGTGCACGGCCCGGTCAACCTGGTGCGTCTCGCGCAGATGATCGACCTGGTCGACCTGCCGCGCCTGCTGTTCCCGCCGCACCAGCCCAGCTACCCGGTGCAGCTGGTGCCCGGCCGATCGATCTTCGAGCAGCTGCGCCGCGGCGAGGTGCTGATCCACCAGCCCTTCGAGAGCTTCGAGGGCGTGCTGGACTTCCTGCGCGAGGCCGTGCGCGACCCGCAGGTGCTGGCGATCAAGCAGACCATCTACCGCACGGGCGCCGACTCGGTGCTGGTCGAGCTGCTGCGCGAGGCCGTGCGGCGCGGCAAGGAAGTGACCGCCGTGGTGGAGCTGAAGGCCCGCTTCGACGAAGAGGCCAACATCAACTGGGCCGAGCAGCTCGAAGCCGTGGGCGCGCAGGTGGTGTACGGCGTGGTGGGCCTCAAGACGCATGCCAAGATGCTGCTGGTGACCCGGCGCGAGGGCCGGGCGCTGGTGCGCTATGGCCACCTGGCGACGGGCAACTACAACGCGCGCACGGCCCGCCTGTATACCGACATCAGCCTGCTCACGGCCCATCCCGCACTGACGGCGGACATGGAGGCCGTCTTCGTGCACCTGGCCAGCGCCAGCCGCCTGCCGCGCCTGTCCCAGCTGCTGCTCGCGCCCTTCCAGTTGCAGAAGCGCCTGCTGGAGCGCCTGGACGCGCTGGGCGAAGCCGCCGCGCAGGGCCGCGAGGCGCGGATCGTGCTGAAGATGAACGCGTTGACCGACCAGGCCCTGATGCTGGCGCTGGCCCGGGCCGGCCAGCGCGGCGTGAAGATCGACCTCATCATCCGGGGCGCCTGCATGCTGCCGGCCGGCGTGCCGGGCCTCACGGACAACATCCGGGTGCGCTCCGTGATCGGCCGCTTCCTGGAGCACTCACGCGTCTTCTATTTCCGGCTGGACGGCGAGGAGCAGCTGTACCTGTCCAGCGCCGACTGGATGAACCGCAACATGCTGCGGCGCATCGAGATCGCCTGGCCCGTGCACGAGCCCGCCCTGCGCCAGCGCATCATCGACGAGTGTCTGGTGGCCTACCTGCACGACCACCGGGACGCCTGGGACCTGCAGCCCGACGGCCGCTACCGGCGCGTGCGCAGCGCGGCCGACCCCCATGCCCACGGTGCGCAGGGTGCGCTGATGGCACGCTATGCCGCCCCCACCGGGCAGGCCAGGAGCTGAGATGGACCTGATCCTCTGGCGGCATGCCGAAGCGCAGGACGAGTCCCCCGATGTGCCCGACCTCCGGCGCCCGCTCACCCCGCGCGGCGAGAAGCAGGCCGCCCGGGTCGCGGGCTGGCTGGACCGGCAGTTGCCCGAAGGCACGCGCATCCTCTGCAGCCCCGCCCTGCGCTGCGAGGAGACCGTCATTCACCTGGGGCGCAAGTTCAAGCTGCGCGAGGAGCTGGCGCCCGATGCAGGCGCGGACGCCCTGCTGGCCGCCGCGCAATGGCCGGATGCGCGGCAGCCGGTGCTGGTCGTGGGCCACCAGCCCACGCTGGGGGAGGTGGTGGCCCGGCTGCTGCGCATCGCCCCCGGCGCCTGCGCGGTGCGCAAGGGCAGCGTGTGGTGGTTGCGCACCCGCGAGCGCGACGGCCAGGCGCAGGCCGTGGTGCTGGCGGTCCAGTCGCCCGACACGGTCTGAAGGCCGGCTGCCGGCCGGTGCTGCCGGGGCTCAGGCCAGGCTGAAGACCCAGGGCGTGCGCTGCCAGGCGGCGGTCTCTTCGCGCAGCAGGTGCGCCGACTGCGGCCATGCGCGCGCCCAGGCCGCGGGCACCTTGAGCGTGAAGCTGCGGTCGGTCCCGGTGGACAGCTGCAGGCCCGCCAGTTCGGGCTCGCGGCGCGCATGGCACAGGATCACGGCCAGCCGCAGGCACAGCAGCTGGCGGATCAGCGTCTCGTCCTCGAAATCGGCTTCCAGCTTGCGCAGCTTGCCGCGATGGCCCAGCACCAGCAGGCTGAGCCGGTGCAGCTCGTGCTGGGCGAAGCCGGGCGCATCCGCGTTGTCCAGGATGTAGGCGCCGTGCTTGTGGGCATCGCTGTGCGAGATGGCGCTGCCGATCTCGTGCAGCTGGGCCGCCCAGTCGAGCGTGCCCTCGAGCCGCGGCAACTCGTCCACGGGGGCCGCGCGGTGCAGCTGGCGCAGGAAATGGATCGCCACGGCGGACACCCGGCGCGCCTGGGCCGCGTCGGCCTCGAAGCGCGTGGCCAGGCGCTGCACGGACCGGGCGCGCACGTCGGTCTGCACCTGCTCGCGCTCCAGCAGGTCGTACAGCACGCCATGGCGCAGCGCGCCTTCCGCCGCCTCCATGCGGTCGATGGAGAGCAGGTCGAAGACGGCGCGCAGCACGCTGACGCCGCCGCCGATCACGGGCCGCCGGTCGTCCTTGAGCCCGTCCATGCGCACCCGGTCGGCGCTGCGGGCCGCCAGCAGGCGCTCGTGCAGCCAGTCCAGACCGGCACGGCTGATGCCTGGGCCTTCCCACCCGGCGGCCTGCAACACGTCGGCCACCGCGCCTATGGTGCCGGAGGAGCCATAGGCGACGTCCCAGAGCCCCGGGTCGTAGGCGCCCAGGGCCTCGTCGAGCACGGCCTTGGCGGCGATCTCCGCGGCCGAAAAGGCGTCCGCCGTGAACTGGCCTTCGGGGAAATAGCGCATGGACCAGGCCACGCTGCCCACCCGGTAGCTCTCCATCACGCGGGCTTCATAGCCCTGGCCCAGGATCAGCTCCGTGGAACGGCCGCCGATGTCGACCACCAGGCGACGCTCTTGCGACTGCGGCAGCAGGTGGGCCACGCCCTGGTAGATCAGCCGGGCTTCCTCGCGGCCGGAGATGACCTCGATGGGAAAGCCCAGGATCTGGTGCGCGCGCTGCAGGAACACGTCGCGGTTGCGCGCCTCGCGCAGCGTCTGCGTGGCCACCGCCCGCACCTGCGACTTGCGAAAGCCCGCCAGCCGCTCGGCAAAGCGCGCCAGGCAGTCCCAGCCGCGCTGCAGGGCCTCCGGGGTGAGGTTGCGCGCCTCGTCCAGCCCGCCGCCCTGCCGCACGGTTTCCTTGAGGTACTCGGTACGGCGGATCTGCCCGAGTTCGAGACGGCCGATTTCCAGCCGGAAGCTGTTGGAGCCGAGGTCGACCGCGGCCAGGAGGGTACCGTTTTGCATGCGCGCAGGATGGGAGGGCAGGGCAGCATAGCACCGCCCCCGCTGGCGCAACTTGGGCATCAGCCGATGACGCGGCCGTCGGGCGTGAGCATGCTCTGCGTGACGTAGGCGCCGGCCCGGCGGCGCCCGTCGAAGGCGACACGGAAGCCGCCGATGTCCAGGCTGCCGCGTTGCTGGAACGCCGCCAGCGCCTGGGCGCGGCTGGGCTCGCCGCGCAGCTCGCGCAGGACCTCGAAGGTGTAGCGGGCCGCGATGTAGCCGGCCAGGCTGAGCGCGGTCGGCGGCTCGTCGAAGAACCTGGACAGCGCCTCGCGGTAGGCACGCACCACGGGCAGGCTGGCGCTGGTCACCGGCACCGGCTGGGTGGCGATCACGGGCGTGCTGCGGCCGCCGCCCATCTGCTGCAGGGTCTGCAGGTTGATGTCGCCCAGGGCGATCAGGTAGCGCTGGCGCGCCTGGCGCTCCAGCCCCTGGCTGAACTGCGCCAGCTCGGGGGTGCCACCCAGGAACAGCAGCAGCGCCGGCGTGGTGTTGCCCATCTTCTGGCCCAGGGCGAGCAGTTCGCCGCCGGCGCGGAAGACCTGCAGGCGCAGCCCGAGCGCGCGGGCCGCGCGCGTCACGTCCTCCTGGAAGGCGGTGAATTCCAGTTCCGAGGCGTACACGACGCCCAGCTCGCTCACGTTCATCACGCTGAGCGAGCGGAAGGCGTGGGCAACCTGCTCGCGGCGCGAAGCGAAGATGGGGAAGGTCTGGTCGTCGGGCTCGTCGTCGCCGGCCTGCAGCCAGGGCGCGGCATGGGCGAGCGCGATGCCCTCCTGGCGCAGCAGCGCGGCGACGCGGCTGGCCGCGAAGTCCCCGGCCGTGCCGGAAAGCGCGAGGCAGCCGGGGTGGTCCCGCAGCGTCCGCACGGACGCCTGGAGGCTGGCCGGCTGGCGGCTGTCCACCTCCAGCGTCAGGTGCTGCACCGCATGGCCACCCAGGCCGCCGCGGGCGTTGATCTCCTGCCAGGCGGCGCGGGAGCCGACCAGGAAGTCCTTGGCCACGTCCTGCTGGGCCGGCGCGGTGTCGAACAACTGCCCGACCACGAGAGTGCGGGCGGGCGGGCGGCCGGGCTGGGCGCCGGCCCAGCCGGTCGCGGCCAGCGCGGGCGCCGCCAGCAGCAGGCGCCGGCGCGCGGGGGACTGCGGGGTCACGAGCCGGTCAGCGTGCAGGCATCAGCACGCGGTCCACCGTGTGGACCACGCCATTGCTGGCAACGATGTCGGCCTGCTGGACCATGGCGTCGTCCACGGTCACGAATTCGCCGGCGCGGCCCAGGCCGACCTTGCCGCCCTGCACGGTCGTGGCATCCCCGTTCTTCACGTCGGCCGCCATGATCTTGCCCGGCAGCACGTGGTAGGTCAGCACGGCCTTGAGCTTGGCCGGGTCGTGGGCGAGAGCGTCCAGGGTCTTGGCGGGCACGTCCTTGAAGGCCGCGTTGGTGGGCGCGAACACCGTGAAGGGGCCGGGGCCGCGCAGGGTGTCGGCCAGGCCGGCCTGGATGACCAGGCCATTGAGCGTGCTCAGGTCGGGGTTGCGGGCCAGGGTGTCGGCCACGGAGACGGGGGCGGTGGGCGTCGCGC
>NZ_JADDOJ010000045.1 GCF_015159745.1 Ramlibacter aquaticus
GGGCAGGGCAGGCCCGCCGCCGTCACGGCAGCGCGGGCCCACCCGGGGCTCTGCGGCTCAGGCCGCGAGCTTGAACACCGAGACCGACTCCACCAGCGACTGGGCCTGGTCGCGCAGGCTCTGCGAGGCGGCCGCGGCCTGTTCCACCAGGGCCGCGTTCTGCTGGGTGGCCTCGTCCATGGCGTTCACGGCCTGGTGCACCTGGTCGATGCCCGTGGTCTGCTCCTGCGTCGCGCTGCCGATGCGCGCCATCAGCTCGGTCATGCGGCGCACGCTGTCCACCACCTCGTCCATGGTCGAGCCGGCCTGGTGCACGCGCTGCGTGCCCGCCTCCACCCGCTGGAAGGATTCGGTGATCAGCGACTGGATCTCCTTGGCCGCCTCGGCGCTGCGGCTGGCCAGGCTGCGCACCTCGCCAGCCACCACCGCGAACCCGCGGCCCTGGTCGCCGGCGCGCGCCGCCTCCACCGCGGCGTTCAGCGCCAGGATGTTGGTCTGGAAGGCGATGCCGTCGATCACGCCGATGATGTCCACGATGCGGCGCGAGGACGCGTTGATCTCGCCCATGGTCTGCACCACCTCGGTCACCGCCTGGCCGCCGCGCGCGGCGACCTCGAAGGCCGAGTCGGCCAGGCGGCCGGCCTCGCGCGAGGTGTCGGCGTTCTGCCGCACCGTGGTCGTCAGCTGCGCCATGGAGGCGGCCGTCTGCTGCAGCGAGCTCGCCTGGTGCTCGGTGCGGCTGGACAGGTCCTGGTTGCCGCTGGAGATCTCGCCCGAGGCCAGGGCGATCGCCTCGGTGCCCTCGCGCACCTGCTGCACCAGCCCGGCCAGGCGCTGGCGCATGGACTCGATGGCCGCCATCAGGCTGTGGCTGTCGCCGGCGCGCAGGGGCACCGGCTCGCTCAGGTCGCCGGTGGCGATGCGCGAGGCCGCCGCGGCCGCCTGCGCCGGCTCGCCGCCCAGGCCGCGCTCGATGCTGCGCGCCGTGCCCAGCACCACCGCGGTGAGGAACAGGCCCACCACCGCCAGCACCGCGCCGGCGCGCCACAGGTCGGCGTGGAAGGCGGCGTCCAGGTCGTCCATGTACAGGCCGGTCATGTAGGTCCAGTCCCAGGGCTTGTACGCGGCGTCGTAGGCCAGCTTGGCCACCGGCGCCTTCTCGCCCGGCTTGGGCCACAGGTAGGCGGTGAAGCCGCCGCCGGCGGCCGTGGCCTTGAGCGCGTCCATGTAGACCAGGGTGCCGTCGGGGTCCTTGAAGGCCGCCGGGTCGGTGCCCACCAGCTCGGGCTTGAAGGGGTGCATCAGCACCTTGTGCGAGTCCAGCACGGTGAAGTAGCCGCTGCTGCCGTAGCGCAGCTGCTGGATGCGACCCAGCGCCTGCGTGCGCGCGTCGGCGGCGGAGAGCTTGCCGGCCTGGGCCATCGCGTCGAAGTCCTTGGCGATGGACACGGCCATGTCGGAGACGGCCACCAGCTGGGCCTTGCGCTCGGCCAGGCGCAGCTGGCGCAGCTGCAGCACGTCCCAGCCCATCAGGGCCAGCAGGCAGAGCCAGCTCAGCAGCAGGGGGAGGATCAGTTTTTGCCGGAATGAGAGTTTCATGGCGGGCTTCGTGGGATGCAAAGCCCCCTGTTTCGGCCGATCCGGCGGGAACCTGAGCCGGGAATGCCCCAGGTCCCTGCAAAAGCCCGGGATTTTTCTACGGATGACGAACGATTGCGTTGGTTTATGTTTCAATAGAGTGTTAACACCCGAAGCGCATGATCAACCTGCCCGCCTCCTGTTTCCGCCTCGCGGCCCACCGGGACGACAGCTTGCGCACGCTCATGGCCTCGGTGGACGCCGTGGCCGGCGTCACCTCTCCCGAAGGCCGGCGCCGTGTGCTGGTGGACCTGCGCGGCCTGGCACGCGCCATGCCGCACACCGAGGCGGTGATCCTGTGCCACCACATCGCCAGCGTGATGGTGGGCTCGCGCGTGGCCCTGCTGGCCGACGAGGTGGTGCGCGAGGGCGAGTCGGTGGCCAAGATGCTGGGCGGGCGCCTGCGCTGGTTCAGCGACCCGTCCGCCGCGATCACCTGGCTGGACTCGGCGCGCCTGCGCAACGCCAGCCTGCGCGCGGCCAACGCCGCGCTGGCGCCCATCCTGGAGGCGGTGACCCGCCCGATGACGCGCCGCCCCTCGCCCGAGACGGCCACGGCGGCCGCCACCCGCGAGGCCTTCTCCGACTCGACGCTCTGAGCGCGGGCTCAGCCGCGGCGCGCGACCCAGTAGGTGGCGCCGGCCTCACCGTAGCGCTCGCTGTGCGGCGTGCCCCGCGCGAGTTCGAAGGTGTCGCCCGGCAACAAGCGCCGCGCCGGGCCCGTGCCCACCTGCAGCCACATCTCGCCGTCCGCGACGACGGCGTTGGCATCGAAGGGGTGGGTGTGCTCCTCGAGCACGGTACGCGCCTCCCAGCGCCGCTCCAGCACCTCGTCGAAGCCTTCGGCGAGCTTGCGGGTGCGGAATTCCTCGAACGTGGACAGGGTCATGGTGCGGTCTCCGGGGTGCTCCCGCACTGTAGCGTGGCGGCCGCGGTCCGGGGATCTGGGGCGGCAATGCCCCGCTTTTCGATCGCGCCATGGGGGTGTTCGGCGCTAGCATTCCCCCAGATCAGCAGCAGGACCTCACTCATTTGGACGCGCCCGCCACCCTGACGGTGAGCCGCGCCCCGGCCGGGGACAGCGCAGCCCTGCACGCCTGGTGCGA
The DNA here is from genome assembly GCF_015159745.1 of Ramlibacter aquaticus. GTDB lineage: Bacteria > Pseudomonadota > Gammaproteobacteria > Burkholderiales > Burkholderiaceae_C > Ramlibacter > Ramlibacter aquaticus. The sequence continues at coordinate 2,745 of NZ_JADDOJ010000045.1, forward strand.
GCACCTGCGGGCCCAGGGCGAGATGCTGGACGGCCTGGACGTGGGCCTGTGCGCCTTCGACATGGACGACCGCGCGCTGGTCTGGAACCGCAGCTTCCTGCGCCTGTTCCCCGAGCACGAGGGCTGGGTCCACCCCGGCGAGTCCTACCGCGAGAACCTGAGCCGCTTCTACCAGGTGCGGCTCAGCGAGGCCGAGCTAGCGCGCATCGAGGAGTACGTGGAGGCCGGCGTGGCCCGGCACCACGCGCAGATCGCGCCCTTCGAATTCGAGCACCGCGGCCAGCGCATCCTGGCCTCGTCCGTCACCGTGCCCGGCCTGGGCCGCGTGCGCAGCTGGCGGCCGCTGGACCGCCTTCCCGCCGGCAGCGCCTCCACCGGCGGCCTGACCGGGGCGGCGGACGAATTGCTGGCCTCGGTGCCCGAGGGCCTCGCGGTGTGCAACCACGCCGGGGCGATCGTCTGGGCCAACGACAGCTTCGCCACGCTCTACGGCGTGCCCAGCCCGCGCCTGGTGCTGGGCCAGACGCTGGAGTCGCTGTACGCCCAGGCCTGGGAGCGTGCGGCCGGGCCCCACGCGCTGCGCGAGCAGGGCCAGGCCCTGCTGGGCGAGGACCTGCGCTGGAGCGGCGCGCCCTTCGAGCTGCCGCTGCCCGGCGAGCGCTGGTGCCGCGTCATCACCCGGCCCACGCACGACGGTGCGATCTTCTGCGCGCACATCGACATCACGGCCTTGAAGCAGTACGAGAACTCGCTGCAGCTCACCCTGGACAACGCGGGCCGGGGCATCCTGCGGCTGGACCCGCAGGGCCGGGTCGTGCTGTACAACCGCTTCCTGCTGGAACTGCTGGGCCTGCCGGAGAGCCTGCTGCAGCAGCGCCCGATGATCGGCGAGGTGATCCGCTTCCAGGAGGCGCGCGGCGATTTCGGCGAGGGCAATTCCCTGATCGAGGGCAAGGCCCGCGAGGCCTTCGAGCGCGAGCGCAGCGAGTCCATGGTCACCGCCCTGCACAGCTCCGGCCACTACCTGCGCCAGACCACCGACGGCCGCGTGATCGAGGTCTTCACCCAGTACCTGCCCGACGGCGGCATGGTGCGCACCTTCTCCGACGTGAGCGACTACCTGAAGGCGCAGCGCGAGCTGGCCGACAAGTCCGGTGCGCTGGAGGTCACGCTCAACAGCATGAGCCAGGGCATCTCGGCGATAGGCGCCGACGGCCGCCTGCTGATGTGGAACCGCCGCTACCAGGAGCTGCTGGACCTGCCCGACCACCTGCTGCACCTGGGCGTGGGCATCGCCGAGGTGGTGCGCTTCCAGACCGAGCGCGGCGACTTCGGCCCCGGCTTCGAGCTGGTCGAGGACGACGCGCGCGGCTACGTGGCCGAAGGCGCGGTGGTCGCCCCGCTGGAGGGCCCCGAGACCTACCTGCGGCGCACGCACGACGGCCGCATCCTGGAGGTGCACACCCGCCCCATGCCGCAGGGCGGGGTGGTGCGCACCTTCAGCGACATCACCGCCTACGTGCGCGCCCAGGAGGCGCTGGCCGCCCAGCGCGCGCAGCTGGGCACGCTGGTGAGCAACCTGCCCGACCGCGTCTGGCTCAAGGACACCCGGGGCGTCTACCAGCTGTCCAACCCGGCGCACAGGCGCCACTACGGCCTGGGCGAAAGCGAGATCGTGGGCCGCACCGCGCAGCAGCTCTTCGGCCAGGAGGAGGGCGAGCGGCACGCCCGCACCGACCGCATCGCCATGCGCAGCCGCCAGCCCATCAGCTTCGAGGAGCGCGTGACGGACCCCGAGGGCCGCATCCGCGACGTCGAGATCGTGAAGGTGGGCGTGCGCGACGCCGAAGGCCATGTCATCGGCGTGCTGGGCATCGCCCGCGACATCACCCTGCGCAAGCAGGCCGAGGCGGCGCTGGTGCATGCCAAGGAGGTGGCCGAGGCGGGCGAGCGGGCCAAGACCGAGTTCCTGGCCAACATGAGCCACGAGATCCGCACGCCTATGAACGCGGTCATCGGCCTGTCCGAGCTGCTGCTGGGCACGCCGCTGGGCCCCACGCAGCGCGAGTTCGCCGAGGGCATCTCCGCCAGCGGCAAGTCGCTGCTCTCGGTGATCAACGACATCCTGGACTTCTCCAAGATCGAGAGCGGGCGGCTCGAACTCGAGCGCGAACCGGTCGACCTGGAGGAGTGCGTGGAAAGCGCGCTGGGCATGAACGCGGGCGCCGCCTCCGCCAAGGGCCTGGAGCTTTTGTGCGACATCGACGCCTCGGTGCCCGACTTCGTGCTGGGCGACGCCGCGCGCCTGCGCCAGGTGCTGGTGAACCTGGTGAGCAACGCGGTCAAGTTCACGCCCCAGGGCGAGGTGGTGGTGCGGCTGGCCTGCGTCACCCCGGAGCAGGGCGCGACCGTGCTGCACGGCTGCGTGCGCGACACCGGCATCGGCATCCCGGCCTCGCGCATGGACCGGCTCTTCCAGGTGTTCAGCCAGGTCGATGCCTCGACCACGCGCAAGTACGGCGGCACCGGCCTGGGGCTGGCGATCTGTCGCCGGCTGGTGCAGGTGATGGGCGGCCGCATCTGGGCCCGCTCGGTGGAGGGCCACGGCTCCGAGTTCCATTTCGAGCTGCCCTTCGAGCCGGCCGCGCCGCTGGCGGCGCCGGCCGAGCTGCCGCGCCTGCCCGCCGGCCTGCGGGTGCTGGTGATGCACGGCAACCGGGCCGTCGCCGGCGTGCTGGCGCGCCAGCTCGCGCGCTCGGGCGTGGAGGCCCTGGCGGTCACCAGCGCCGACGAGGCCGCCCAGGCGACCGGCACCGGGGCCGTGGCCGCGGTGCTGCTGGACGAGCGGCTGCCCGGCGCCGCCGGCCTGCTGCAGGCCGCGGGCCGCCCGGGCGGCGTGCCGGTGCTGCTGCTGCGCTCGGACATCCGCCTGCCCGCGCAGCCGGCCCAGCAGCAGGTGCCGGTGGTGCGCACGCCCTTCCGGCGCCGCGCGGTGCTGCAGGCCCTGGCCAGCCTGCTGCCGGCGCCCCCCCAGGAGGCGTCGCCGCCGTCATCGTCCCCCGCGGCCCCGGCGGTGGCGACCGCCGCGGACGGCCCGCCCCAGGCGCCGCTGCCCCTGCGGCTGCTGCTGGCCGAGGACAACGAGATCAACCAGATGGTGGCCGAGCACATGCTGGCCAGCTTCGGCTACGAGGTCGAGATCGTGGGCGACGGCCAGCTCGCGCTGGACGCGGTGGCGGCCGCGCAGGAGCAGGGCCACCCCTACGACGTGGTGCTGATGGACGTGCAGATGCCGGTGATGGACGGCCTGGAGAGCACGCGCCGCATGCGCGAGCGCCAGCGCGGCCCGCGCCCCTGGATCATCGCCATGACGGCGAACGCGATGCAGGGCGACCGCGACGCCTGCATCGCCGCCGGCATGGACGACTACATCGCCAAGCCCATCCACGTCGCCGACGTGGGCGCGGCGCTGCAGCGCGCCGCCGCCGGGCTGCAGGGCCGCTGAGGCCCGCGGCCCGCCGGGCTCAGGCGGCCAGCAGGTCCTCGTCGCTGCGCACGCCGGCCATGCGGCGGTCGAGCCGGGCGCCGGATTCGGCTTTTTCCAGTCGGTAGCCGAAGCCGTACACCGACACCAGGCGCAGTTCCGCCTCGCTCTCCAGGCCCAGCTTGCGGCGCAGCCGGCTGATGTGCGTGTCCAGGGTGCGGGTGCTGGAGCCGGGCTCGTTGTTCCACACCTGCTCCAGCAGCTGCTTGCGCGAGACCGTGCGCCCCAGCGCCGCGAAGAGGTGGAAGGCGAGGTCGAACTCCTTCTGCGTCAGGCGCACCGGGCGGCCCTCGCAGGTGATGTCGCGCCCTTCCACGTCGATGGCAAAGCGGCCGATCCGGCCCGAGGACACGCCCTGCTCGCCGCGCACGCGGCGCAGCACCGCCTGCACGCGCGCGAGCAGCGCCATGGCGCGCGGCGGCTTGACCACGTAGTCGTCGGCGCCGGCGTTGAGCGCGCGCACCACGTCGCGCTCGTCGTCGTTGGCCGTCACCACGATGACGGGCATCTCCGAGCGCAGGCTGCCGCGCAGCATGCGGATCACGTCCTCCCCGGTGCCGTCGGGCAGCCGCCAGTCCAGCAGCAGCAGGCCGTAGTCGCCCAGCTGCAGCCCCAGCATCAGCGCCTGGATGCTGTCGAAGCTCTCGAATTCATAGCCGCCCATGCCCAGCAGCCGCTGGAAGAGCAGGCTCTGGTTGGGGTCGTCTTCCAGGATCGCGATTCGCATGCCGGGGCTCCCGTCGATTGAAACAACATTATGACGGAATACATTCTAAACACAAAAATCGAATAGCGCCCCGGGTGGTTTCCACAGGGGTGCCGCGGCCGCCGGGCGCTTACAGCGTGGACAGGATCCCGGGGTCCACCGGCTTGGTCCAGTGGGCGTCGAAGCCGGCCTGCTGCGACTGGCGCCTGTCCTCCGGCTGGCCCCAGCCCGTGAGCGCGACCAGGCGCGGGCGCGGCCGGCCCTCGGCCATCTGGTGGATGCGCCTGGCGACCTCGTGGCCGCTGATGTCGGGCAGGCCGATGTCCAGCAGCACCACGTCGGGCGGGGCGGCGCGGCAGGCTTCCAGCGCGGCCTGGCCGTCGTGCGCGACGCGCGGCCGGTGGCCCATCATCTCCAGCAGCGAGGCCAGGGATTCGGCGGCGTCCACGTTGTCGTCCACCACCAGCACCGACTTGCCGGCGGCGGCCGCGGCCGGTTCAGGGGCCTGCGGCGCCTCCGGCCGCGGCGCGGCCGCCAGCACCGGCAGCCAGGCCTCGAAGCGGCTGCCCTTGCCGGGGCCCTCGCTGTGCGCGCTGATGCGCCCGCCGTGCATCTCGAGGATGGCGCGCACCAGGTAGAGGCCCACGCCCAGCCCCTGGCGCGCGGCACCGCCCGCCTGGCTGAAGAGCTCGAAGGCATGCGCCAGGAAGGCCGGCTGCATGCCGATGCCGTTGTCCGCCACGCTGACGCGGTGGCCGTCCGCGCCGGCCTGGGCCGTGAGGCGGATGCGGCCGCCCGTGGGCGTGTACTTCACCGCGTTGTTCAGCAGGTTGGCGAAGACCTGGGTCAGCCGCACCGCATCGCCCAGCACCTGCATGGGCGCCTCGGGCAGCTGCAGCTCCAGCACGTGGCCGGCCTCCACGGCCTGCGGGCGGCAGCTGTCGGCCGCGGCCTGCAGCACCTCGCGCAGGTCCAGCGGGACGCGCCGCAGCTCGATCTTGCCGGAGTTGATGCGCGCCATGTCCAGCAGGTCGTCCACCAGCCGGGCCAGGTGGTGGCCCTGCCGCTCCAGGATGGGCAGCACCTTGGCCAGGGCGGCGGCCGGGTCCGGCGCCCGGCGCAGGATGGCCAGGCCGTTGGCCAGCGGGGCGAGCGGGTTGCGCAGCTCGTGCGCGAGCGTGGCCAGGAACACGTCCTTGGCCGCGTCGGCGTCGCGCAGCGCCTGCACCAGCGAGGCGTTTTCCAGGGCGACGGCGGCCCGTGCCGCCAGGTCCATCGCCTGGGCCAGCTCGCGCTCGCCATAGGTGCGGCGCGATTCGGCGCTGACGAAGGCGATCACGCCCAGCGCGCGGCCCGGGCCCGGGATGGGCACCGCCATCCAGGAGTGCAGGCCCAGCGCGCGGATGGCCGCCAGCTCCGCGGGATCGGCGATGCCCTCGCGCAGCATCGCGTCCGTGATCTCGGGCACCAGCCCCGGCTCGCCGGTCATGGCGACCTTCCACTCGCCGCCGGTGCCGGGGCGGGGCGGGTACTTGGCGTGGATCTCGCGCGCCAGCTGCTCCTTGGCGGGGTCCGTGTGGGCCACGGCGAGGCGCTCCAGCCGTTCGCCGGCCAGCAGGTCCACGGTGCACCAGTCGGCGAAGTGGGGCACGGCCAGCCGCGCGATGCGGGCCAGCGCCTGCTGGCGGTCGCCCACGGCCGCCAGCTCGCGGCTGGCGTGCAGCAGGAACTCGCGGTCGGCCTCCTCGCGCTTGCGGGCGTCGATGCCGGTGCACACGCCCATCATGAGCAGGCGGCCGGTGACCGGCTCGCGCGTGGTGCTGCCGCGCCCTTCCAGCCAGTGGGCGCTGCCGTCCGGCCAGCGCACCCGGTACTCGACGCGGTGGTCCTGCTGCTGGCGGGCCGCGGCGTCCACGGCCGCGAACAGGGTGGCCCGGTCGTCCTCGTGCACCAGGCTGAAGTAGTCGGCCGGCGGCGGGCCCTGGGGCGGCAGCCCGTGCAGCGCATACATCTGCGGCGACCACCAGTGCTGCCCCGCGGTCCAGTCGGATTGCCACAGCGCCATGTTGCCGGCCGCGAGCGCCAGGTTCAGGCGCTTCTCGGTGGCGTCCTGGCGCAGCAGCAGGGTGCGCGCATGGCTGGTGACGGCGGCGCCCAGCGCGCAGGCGGCGAAGAAGGCCCCCATGAGGATGCGGTCGGCTTCGCGCCGGATCTCGAAGCTGCCGATGGGCTCCATCCAGGCCCAGGCGATGCACACGCCGCTGACCACGGTCGACAGCACGGCCGGACGCCAGCCCGACAGGAAGGCGACCAGCAGCACGGCCGGCAGGAAGGGCAGCAGCGGGGCGCGGCCGTCCAGCATGTGCTGCAGCGGCACGTTGAGCAGCGCGGCCGTGGCCGGGATGAGCAAGGCGCAGGCCCAGCGCACCCAGGGGTTGCGCAGGGGGACCAGGGCGACGGCTCGTTCCATGGGGTGTTGGGCCAATGTACTCCAGCCTGCTGCGGCTGTGGCGCCCGCGGCCGCGCAAGGCGTGGCTGGGCTGGAAGGTGCCGCGCCAGCGCGGCGGTGCGGGCCGGAGGGCGTCGGGGCTGCGCCGCGCGGGCGCAGCGCGACGCGCTCAGCCCACGTGGCCCAGGGCGCGCAGGATCTTCTCCGGCGTGGCGGGCTGCGACCAGACCTGCGCCTGCAGGGGCGCCAGCGCGTCGTTGATCGCGTTCATCACCGCCGCGGGCGCGCCCGCGGTGCCGGCCTCGCCGGCGCCCTTGGCGCCGAGCTGGCTGCTGCGCGTGGGCGTTTCCACGTGGGCGACGACGATGTCGGGCATCTCGCCGCTCATGGGCACCAGGTAGTCGGCCAGGCTGGCGTTGCGCATCAGGCCCTCGTCGTCGTAGAGGCACTCCTCCAGCAGCGCGCCGCCGATGCCCTGCACGATGGCGCCGCGGATCTGCTCGTCCACCAGGCCGGGGTTGATGACACGGCCGCAGTCCTCCACCGCCCAGTGCTTGAGCAGCTTCACGAAGCCGGTCTCGGTGTCCACCTCGACATAGGCGGCCTGGATGCCGTTGGTGAAGATGAAGGGGTAGTCGCGCTGCGCGTAGTGCCGCGTCACCATCAGCTCGGGCGTGAAGTCCGCGGGCAGGGTGTCGGAGCGGTAGTAGGCGATGCGGCCCAGCTCGGCGAAGGGAAGCAGGGTCTTGCCCGTGCCGCGCTCGACCACCTCGCCGCGGTGCACCGCGAGCTCCGCCACCTCGCGCTTGAGGATCACCGCGGCCAGCTGCAGGACGTTGGCCCGCAGCGCCTGGCCCGCGAGCAGCACGGCCTCGCCGCCGATGCCGGCGCCGCGCGAGGCCCAGGTGCCGCCGCCGTAGGGCGTGACGTCGGTGTCGCCGGTCACCACGCGCACCTTGTCCAGGTCCACGCCCACCGCGTCGGCCGCGATCTGGCGGAAGATGCCCTCGTTGCCCTGGCCCTGCTCGCCCACGCCGCTCATCACCACGATCGCGCCGGAGGGGTCCAGCCGCATCGTGGCGCCGTCCTGCGAGGCGATGCGCGCGCCGCCCACGCCGTAGAAGGCCGCGCTCGGGTTGGTCAGCTCGATCAGCGTCGCGAAGCCGATGCCGCGGTGGATGCCCTGGGCCCGCAGCGCCTTCTGCTCGGCCAGCAGGGCGGGGTAGTCCATCAGCGTGCGGATCTTCGCCAGGCACTGGTCGTGCGACAGGCTCTCGAGCTTGATGCCGCTGGCCCCGGTGGCCGGGTAGGCGTCGTCGGGGATCACGTTGCGCTGGCGGAATTCCAGCGGGTCCATGCCGATCTTGCGCGCCGCCAGGTCCACCAGGCCCTCGGTCACCGCGCAGGCGATGGGGTGGCCCACGCCGCGGTACTGGCAGGTCGGCGTCTTGTTCTGGAACACCACGTCCAGGTGGGCGCGGTACTGCTTGTGCTTGTAGGGCCCGCCCACCAGGTTCACCACCTGGTTGCCCTCGATCGCGCTGGTGCGCGGGAACATGGAGTAGGGGCCGATGCCGGTCAGGTCGTCGATCTCGAAGGCCAGGATCTCGCCGTCCCGGTTGCAGGCGATGCGGCCCTTCACGCGGTGGTGGCGGGCGTGGATGTCGCTGGTGAAGGACTCCAGCCGGTCGGCCATGAACTTCACCGGCCGGCGGCACAGCATGGACAGCGCCACGGTGGCGAAGTCGTCCGGGTAGGCGTGCACCTTGATGCCGAAGGAGCCGCCCACGTCGCGGCAGATCACGCGCACGGCCGACTCGGGCAGGTCGAACTGGCGGGCGTACAGGTCCTGCATCATGTGCGGGGCCTGGAACGAGTGGTACACGGTGAGGCGCTGGTCGCCCGGGTTCCAGTCGGCCAGCACGGCGCGCGGCTCCAGGGTCACGCCGGTGTGGCGGCCGAATTCGAAGGTGGCCTCGGCCACGGCGTCGGCCCGGGCGAAGGCCTCGTCCACGCCGCCGGTGTCCAGGTGGCGGGTGAAGCAGAGGTTGTCGCCCAGCTCGGGGTGGATCAGCGGCGTGGTGGGCGCGAGCGCGGCCTCCATGTCGACCACCGGCGGCAGGCGCTCGAAGTCCACCTGCACCAGCTGCAGCGCGTCCTCGGCCTGCTCGCGCGTCTCGGCCACCACGGCCAGCACCGGCTCGCCCTGCCAGCAGGCCCTTTCCATGGCCAGCGGGTACTGCGGGGCCGACTTCATGCCCGCCAGGTGCGCCAGCGTGGCGACCCAGGGCTTGCAGACGGCGGCGATGTCCTGCCCGTCGGCGATGCGGATCACGCCGGGCATCCGGCGCGCGGCCTCCACGTCGATGCGCAGGATGCGCATGTGCGCCACCGGGCTGCGCCAGAACACCACGTGCGCCATGCGCGGCAGCTCGATGTCGTCCAGGAACTGGCCGCGTCCTTCGACCAGGCGGCGCGCGCTGGGGCGCTCGGCGTTGCTGCCGATGTAGCGCGGGTCCTCGGTGACGGGCGGCAGCAGCTTCTCCTGCTCGGTGCGCGGGCGCTCCTCGACCTCGACGCCGGCGCGGGGGTGCAGGGCGGTGCTCATGCGGCCTCCTGCGCCGGAAGGCTCTTGCGGCCGGCCCGCAGGTCCAGGGTTTCGCAGATCGCGTCCACGATCGCGTGGTAGCCGGTGCAGCGGCAGTAGTTGCCGCTCATCCACTCGCGCACCTCGGTGCGGGTCGCATCGGGCTTGGCCGCCAGCAGCTCCTTGGCCGCCATCACCATGCCCGGCGTGCAGAAGCCGCACTGCAGGGCGTTGTGGCGCACGAAGGCCTCCTGCAGGTCGCGCACGTCGCCATCTTCGGAGAGGCCCTCGATGGTGCGCACGCTGCAGCCCTGGGCCTGCACGGCCAGGGTCAGGCAGCCGCGCACGATGCGGCCGTCCACCTCGACGGTGCAGGCGCCGCAGACGCCGTGTTCGCAGCCCAGGTGCGAGCCCTTGAGGCCCAGGTCGTTGCGGATGAAGTCGACCAGGTGGCGGCGAGGCTGCACCGCGCACTGCTGCGGCTGGCCGTTGACGGTGAGGGAGAGGGTGTGGAGTTCGGCCATGTCGTCGTCCTTCAGGCGGTGATGGCGGCGCGGCTGGCCCGGGCGGCCCGCAGCAGGCGGCGCGCCAGCACGGTGGCGAGGTGGCGCTTGGTCTCGGCGGAGTGCGTGAGGTCGGGCATGGGGTCCAGCTCGGACTTCAGCGAGGCCGCGGCGATCTCGAGGGTGGCGTCGTCCAGGGCCTTGCCGGCCAGCAGGGCCTCGGTCTGGCGCGCCCGCACCGGCGTCGCGCCCAGGCCCAGGAAGGACAGGCGCACCTCGCGCGCGACGGTGCCATCGAAGCGCGCGGCCACCGCCAGGCCGGCGACGGCGTAGTCGCCATGGCGGCGGGCCAGCTCGTCGAAGGCGAACCAGTCGGCTGTGGTGGCCAGCGGCACGTCGGCGCCGGTGACGATCTCGCCGGGCTGCAGGTCGGTGGTGTAGAGGTCCTGGAAGAACTCGGTGGCCGGGATGCGACGCTCGCCGCCCGGGCCCTGCACGCTGACCACGCCTTCCAGCGCGCACAGGCAGCAGGGCCATTCGGCCGCCGGGTCGGCGTAGGCGATGGAGCCGCCCCAGGTGCCGGCGTTGCGGATCGCGCGGTGCGCGATGTGCGGCGCGGCCGCGGCCAGCATGGGCGCATGCTCGGCCACCAGGGCCGAGGACTCGATGTCGGTGTGCGTGGCCAGCGCACCGATGAACAGGCGGTCGCCGCGCCGCTGGATGCCGCGCAGGTCGGCCAGGCCGGTGATGTCGATCAGCAGCGTGGGCTCGGACAGCCGCATGTTGAGCGTGGCCAGCAGCGTCTGGCCGCCGGCGAGGATGCGGGCGTCGTCGCCGTGGCGGGCCAGCAGATCCAGCGCTTCGGCGAGGCTGCTCGCCTTGACGTAGTCGAACGGGGGAGCCTTCATGGGGCCTCCTTCAAATTCAGTGGAAGAGCCGGGCGCCCAGCCACACGCCGAAGCCCGTGGATGCGACACCGAGGACAAACCAGAGCACCCGGGAGAATTCGCTCCCCCCCGATGCGCCTTCGGCGCCTCCCCCCCGGGGGGGCGCCACCACGGGCCCGGCAGAGCCGGTTCCAGGGTGGCCCTGGATCGCAGCCGTGCCGGCTGCCAGCGGCGCGGCGGTGGCCGCGTCCGCCGCCGCGATGCCTGCTTCGGCGGTCGGGGGGACAGTTTCGATTACGCCAGCGGCCGCAGGGACCGCCTCCGGCGCCAGGTGCGCGCGCAGCTTGTCAAAGAACTGGTCGGCCAGCTGCTTGGCTGAGGCGTCGATCATGCGGCCGCCGATCTGGCCCAGCTTGCCGCCGACGGAGGCCTTGACGGTGTACGACAGCGTGGTGCCGCCCTCGGCGTCCACCAGCTCCACCCGCGACTGGCCCGAGGCCATGCCGGCAGCGCCGCCCGAGCCCTCGAAGGCCATCACGCAGCGCTGCGGCGCCTCCACCTCGGAGAGCGTGACCTTGCCGTTGAAGCGGGCCCGCACCGGGCCGACCTTGACCATCACCCGCACGCGGCGCTCGGTGGGCGAATCGTCCTGCACCTCCTCGCAGCCGGGGATGCATTCGCGCAGCACCGCCGCGTCGTTGAGCGCCTGCCACACGCGCTCGCGCGGGGCTGCCATGAGGACTTCGCCAGTGAGTTCCATGCGTGTGTTCTTTTGCTGCAGTGCGGCCTAGGGTTGGACCCGATGGCCGTATTGACCAAGCGTTAAACAATGCTACGCATGGTTGACAGCTTGGTAAATAGCGGCCGACCCGGGACTAACCCTGAAGCCGCCGAACCGTCCGGCCGCGCCGCCCCCGTGCGCCGCCGGATGAGCACGGCCGAGCGCGAAAAGCACATCGTCGAGGGCGCGATCGCCTTCTTCTCCGAGCACGGCTTCGACGCCCAGATGCGCGAGCTGGCGTCCGCCATCGGCGTCACGCACACCCTGGTCTACCACTACTTCCCGACCAAGCAGGCGCTGGTGGACCGCGTCTACCTGGAGGTCTTCGAGGGCCGCTGGAAGCCCGAGTGGGAGACCCTGCTGGACGACCGGAGCATCCTGGTGCAGGACAAGCTGGTGCGCTTCTACGTGGACTACGCCCGCACCGTGCTCACGCGCGAGTTCGTGCGCATCCTCATCTTCTCCGGCCTCACGGACCGCAGCATCACCGGCCGCTTCTTCGACATGCTGGGCGACCGCCTGTTCCCGCGCCTGGTGCGCGAGACGCGGCGCCACCGCGGCAGCGCCAGCCGGGCCCGCCCCACGGCGCGCGAGCACGAGCTGCTGATGGGCCTGCACGGCGGCATCTTCTACGGCGGCATGCGGGCCTTCGTGTATGGCCGCGCCATCCACCCCGACATGGACCGCCTCGACGACGAAACCCTGATTGCCGACCGCGTGCGCAGCTACCTGGACGCCAGCCTCGCGCTGGAGCCGGCCGGCGCGGCGGTGCCCAAGCCCGCAAGGAAGAAAGCATGAGCCTCTCCCTGAACCACTTCTCCGTCCGCACCCTGGACCTGGACGCGACGCGCCGCTTCTATGAAGTGGTGCTGGGCCTGACCGTGGGCCCGCGCCCGCCCTTTCCATTTCCCGGCCTGTGGATGTACCGCGGCGACCATGGCGACTACGCCAACGCCGCCGTGCACATCATCGGCATGGACCCGGACGATCCCGAGGGCCTGAAGAAGTACCTGGGCGACCGCGACCCGTCCTCGCTCAAGGGCACGGGCGCGGTGGACCACGTGGCCTTCTTCGCCACCGGCCTGGCGGGCATGGTGGAGCACCTGCAGGCGTTGCAGATCGAGATCCGGCAGCGCACGGTGCCCAGCATCGGCCTGCACCAGATCTTCCTGGACGACCCGAACGGCGTCGTCATCGAGCTCAACTACCCCGCGGCCGAGGCCGCCGCGCTGGGCGTCTGAAGATGGCACGCATCCTAGTAGCGGGCGGATCGCTGGGCGGCCTCACGGCCGCCAACCTGCTCGCGCGGGCCGGCCACGAGGTGCAGGTGATCGAGAAGGCCGCCGGCAGCATGGACGGCCGGGGTGCCGGCATCGTCACGCACACGGCGCTGGTGGATGCGCTGCGCCGCTGCGGCCTGCCCGAGGGCGAGGCCCTGGGCGTGGCCATCCCCGGCCGCATCACGCTGGACGTGCAGGCCGGGGTGCTGGGCGAGATGGCCCTGCCGCAGGTGCTCACCTCCTGGAGCCGGCTGTACCACCTGCTGCGCGGGCTGCTGCCCGCGGGCGTCGCCTACCGCCAGGGTGTCACGCTGGAATCCGTCGCGCAGGACGCCCAGGGCGTGCGCGCCGCCACCAGCGCCGGCACGCTGGAGGCCGACCTGCTCATCGCGGCCGACGGCATACGCTCGGCCGTGCGCCAGCAGCTGTGGCCGGACGTGCAGCCGCAGTACGCGGGCTACGTGGCCTGGCGCGGCCTGACCGACGAGGCCGTGCTGTCCGAGGGCACGCGCGCGCTGGTGTTCGAGCGCTTCGGCTTCTGCCTGCCCCCGGCGGAGCAACTCATCGGCTACCCCGTGGCGGGCGCGGGCAACCGCACTGAGCCCGGCCACCGGGCCTGGAATTTCGTCTGGTACCGCGGCGCCCCCGCGCCGCTGCGCCTGGCCGAGCTGCTGACCGACGCGGATGGCGTGCACTATCCGCTGGGCATCCCGCCGCACCGCGTGAACTGGCGCGAGGTCGCGCACATGCGCGAGGCCGCGCGCCGCCTGCTGGCGCCCGCCTTCGCCGAGATCATCGAGAAGTGCGCCCAGCCCTTCCTGCAGCCCATCTTCGACGTGGTGTCCGACCAGCTCGCGCAGGGGCGCGTCGCCTTGCTGGGCGACGCCGCCTTCGTGGCCCGCCCGCACGTGGGTATGGGCGTCACCAAGGCCATGCAGGACGCCGTGGCCCTGGCCGAGGCGATCGCCGCGCACGGCGCCAGCCCAGGCGCGCTGGCCGCCTACGAGGCCGCGCGGCTGGGCCCGGGCCGCGAGGTCGCGGAGCGCGCGCGCCGCCTGGGCGCCTACATGCAGTCCTGCGGGCAGGGCGCGTCGCCCCTGGCCCGCGATGCCCGCACCGTGATGGCCGAGACCGCCATCGACCTGGACCTGCCTTCCCCCCAAGCCGGCGCCAGACCGGCCACCATCCCCGCCTGACCCCCAGCCACTGGAGACAACCATGAACGATTCCCGCTCGCTGACCGACTTCTCGCGCCGCCGCCTCCTGCAGGCGGGCGCCGCAGGCGCTGCCCTCGCGGCCTCGCCTTTCGCGATCAACATCGTGCGCGCCCAGGGCGGTCCGATCCGCATCGGCTTTCCCACGCCGCTGACCGGGGCCTTCTCGGCCGAGGCGCAGGACCAGGTGCGCGCCGCCGAGCTGGCGGTGAAGGAGTTCAACGACGCGGGCGGCTTCCAGGGCCGCAAGGTCGAGCTGCTGGTGCGCGACGACAAGCTCAATCCCGGCGAGGCCGCCACCCGCACGCTGGAGCTGATCGAGAAGGACAAGGTCGACTTCATCGTCGGCTCGCTGTCGGCGGCCACGCAGCTGTCGATCAACGCGGTCACCCGGGAACGCAAGGTGATCTTCAACTCCATCAGCCAGTCCGACGCGATCAACGAGGCCAAGGACTGGAGCCCCTACACCTTCCACGAGGCGCTGAACCCGCACATGACGGCCGGCGCCGTGGCGCGCTATGCCTTCCCGAAGTTCGGCAAGCGCATCGTCTACCTCACGGCCGACTACGCCTACGGCCACGAGATGGTGCGCGGCTTCGAGCGTGCCGGCAAGGAACTGGGCGCCACCACCCTGGCGGACATCCGCCACCCGCTGGGCGCCGCCGACTATTCCGCCTTCCTGCCGCGCATCCAGGCCCTCAAGCCCGACGTGCTGGTGCTGTGCAACTTCGGCCGCGACCTGGTGAACTCGGTCAAGCAGGCCACCGACTTCGGCCTGAAGTCCACCACGCGCATCGTGGCGCCGGTGCTGCTCTTCACCTCGCGCCTGGCCGGTGGCGCCGACGCCTTCGACGGCGTGGTGGGCGGCACCTCCTACTACTGGGGCATGGAGGACACCGTGCCCGCGGCCAAGGTCTTCAACGACAAGTTCCGCAAGGCCTACGGCGGCGCCGTGCCCTCCGACTACGGCGCACTCGGCTACGCCGGCGTGCGCAGCGTGCTGGCGGCCATGGTGGAAGCCAAGACCACCGAGTCGTCCAAGGTGGCTGAGGTGCTGGGCCGCCTGAAGTACAACTGGTACAAGGGCGACCAGTCCTACCGCAAGTGCGACCACCAGTCGGTGCAGTCGGTGATCATCGTCGAGTCCAAGTCCAAGGGCATGAAGGACAAGAACGACGTCTTCAGCGTGCTGTCCATCGAACAGCCCAACGAGGCCAACCTGCGCAGCTGCACCGAGCTGGGCTTCAAGGCCTGACGGGGGAGGGCACGTGGGCGAATTCACTCCGCAACTGCTGGCGCTGCAGCTGGTCTCCGGCATCGCGCTGGGCGCGGTCTATGCGCTGCTGGCCGTCGGCCTGTCGCTGATCTTCGGCATGCTGACGGTGGTGAATTTCGCCCACGGTGCCTTCTTCATGGTCGGCGCCTTCCTGGGCGTCTACTTCCAGACGGTGACCGGCAGCTTCCTGCTCAGCCTGCTGATCACTCCCCTGGTGGTGGGCGGGGTGGGCTTGCTGTGCGAGCGCTTCCTGGTGCGGCCGCTCTACGGCCGCGGCATCGACTACCCGCTGCTGCTCACCTTCGGCCTCTCCTACGTGATGATCGAGGCGGTGCGCACCCTGTTCGGCATCGAGGGCGTGCCCTCGTCCACGCCGGCCGCGCTGCGCGGCGCGGTGAACCTGGGCTTCGGCCACTTTCCCCTGTACCGGCTGGTGCTGATCGGCGCCACCGCGGTGGTGGTGCTGGCGCTGTGGCTGTTCATCGAGAAGACGCGCTACGGCCTCATCATCCGCGCCGGCTCGCGCGACCCGGAGATCGTGCGCGTGCTGGGCATCGACGTGGGCCGGGTGTGGCTGCTGGTGTTCGGCATCGGCACCGCGATCGCCGGGCTGTCGGGCGTACTGGCCGCGCCCACGCGGGCGGTGAATCCCGAGATGGGCATCAGCGTGCTGGCCGAGTCCTTCGTCGTCACCGTCGTGGGCGGCATGGGCTCGCTGCCGGGCGCGGTGGTGGCCGGCCTGCTGGTGGGCGTGGTCTTCAGCATGAGCTCCCTGCTGGTGCCCGACCTCGCCGAACTCTCCATCTTCGTGCTGATGGCGCTGGTGCTGCTGGTGCGGCCGCAGGGCCTGTTCGGCAAGGCCGGGCTGATGGGCTGAGCGGGGACACGACGACATGCACAAGCCCTACGATTTCCTGCGCAGGCACCGCGTCGCGGTGGTGCTGCTGTTCCTGCTGGTGTTTCCGCTGCTCATGCCCTATGACGCGCTGGCGGTGAACATCCTGGTCTTCGGCCTCTTCGCCGTCGGCTTCAACCTGCTGTTCGGCTACACCGGCCTGCTGTCCTTCGGCCATGCTGCCTTCCTGGGCACCGGCAGCTACCTCACCGGCATGGCCATCGTGCATGCGCACCTGCCCTGGCCCGTGGCCCTGGGGGTGGGCGTGCTGGCGGCCACGCTGGCCGGCCTGGTGATCGGCTTCCTGGCGATCCGCACCCGCGGCATCTACTTCGCCATGGTCACGCTGGCGCTGGGGCAGATCGCCTACTACGCCTTCTACAAGGCCGAGAAGTGGACCGGCGGCGAGAACGGGCTGCGCGGCGTGCAGGTGGCGCCCATGGACATCGCCGGGCTGCACATCGATTTCACCAACCCGACCACCAAGTACTACGTGATCTACATCTTCGTGGCGCTGGCGCTGTGGTTCGTCTCGCGCATCCTGGCCTCGCCCTTCGGCGCCGTGCTGGAGGCCATCCGCGAGAACGAGAAGCGCGCCGCGGCCTGCGGCTACGACGTGCAGCGCTCCAAGCTGCTGGTGTTCGTGCTCTCGGCCGCGATCTGCGGCCTGGCCGGCGGCCTGCGCGCGATCCACCTCTCGGTGGTGCCCATCGACTCGCTGCACTACCTGCAGTCCGGCCAGGCGGTGATGATGTGCCTGCTGGGCGGCATGGGCACCTTCTTCGGCCCCTTCGTGGGTGCGGCGGTGTTCCTCTACCTGGAGGACACGGTGACCACGATGACGCGCCACTGGATGGCGGTGGTGGGCACGGTCTTCATGCTGTTCGTGCTCTTCTTCCCGCGCGGCATCTGGGGCTCCCTGCTGCACGCCTGGGAGCGGCGCATCCACATCCCGCCGGCCCAATCCCTGACTGGCGCCGACGACGCGCTGCCGGGGCCCCTGCCCGAGGAGGCCCGATGAGCGACCTGATCCTCGAAGCCCGCCAGGTGGGCATGCGCTTCGGCCGCTTCCAGGCGCTGAACGACGTCTCGGTGTCCTTCCGCGCGGGCGAGCTGTGCGCCATCATCGGCCCCAACGGCGCCGGCAAGAGCACCTTCTTCAACATCCTGTCGGGCTCGCTGGCGCCCAGCGCCGGCCAGGTGCTGTTCCGCGGCCAGGACGTGACCGGCCTGGCGCCGCACGCCTACGCCCGCATGGGCATCGCCAAGAGCTTCCAGATCACCAACGTGTTCAAGCAGCTGTCCGCGCACGAGAACGTGCGCGTGGCGGCGCAGATGCGCGAGCGCCGGTTCGACTTCCTCAGCCCGCGCAGCGCGCTGCGCGAGGCCGACGAGGCGGCCGCCGCGCTGCTGCAGCGGGTGGGCCTGGGCGGCCACGGCCGGCGGCCGGCGGGCGACCTCGCGCACGGCCAGCAGCGCGCGCTGGAGGTGGCCATGGCGCTGGCCGCGCAGCCGCAGCTGCTGCTGATGGACGAACCCACGGCGGGCATGTCGCCGGAGGAAACCACGGTGATGATGGACCTGATCCAGCGCCTGGCCGCCGAGCGCACGGTCATCCTGGTGGAGCACAAGATGAAGCTGGTGATGGGCATCTGCAGCCGCCTGGTGGTGCTGCACCACGGCGAGCTGCTCGCCGAGGGCACGCCCGAGGACATACGCGCCAACACCGAGGTGCGCCGCGTCTACCTGGGGCAGTCCGCATGATGAGCGCCTTCAAGCCCCTGCTGGAGGCGCGCGGCCTCAACGCCTGGTACGACCGCAGCCATGTGGTGCAGGACATCGCCTTCGAGGTGCGGGCCGGCGAGATCGTCACGCTGATGGGCCGCAACGGCGCGGGGAAGACCACCACGTTGCGCACGCTCATGGGCCTGCTCGCCAAGGCCTCGGGCGAGGTGCTGTTCGAGGGCCGTCCGCTGCAGGGCCAGCCGGCGCACGCCCGCTTCCATGCGGGCCTGGCCTACGTGCCCGAAGACCGGCGCATCGTGGCCGGCCTCACGGTGCGCGAGAACCTGCAGCTGGGCATCATCGCCAGCCCCTCGCGCGGCGAGATGGACGCGCGCATCGACGAGATCGCGGAAACCTTCCCGCGGCTCAAGGAGCGGCTGGCCCAGGAGGCCACCTCCATGTCGGGTGGCGAGCAGCAGATGCTGGCCATCGCCCGGGCCATGATGGCCCGGCCCAAGATGATCCTGCTGGATGAACCGTCCGAGGGCATCATGCCGGTGCTGGTGGACGAGATGTTCGAGCTCTTCGCGCGCATGAAGGGCCAGGGCACCACCATCCTGCTGGTGGAGCAGAACGTGGAGCGCGCGCTGTCCATCTCCGACCGCGCCTACATCCTGGACCAGGGCCGCATCGTGCACCAGGCGGGCGCCCAGGCCCTGCTGGCCGACGAGGACATCCAGTCGCGCTACTGCGCGGTCTGAGGCCGACGCGCCGGCCTGGGCCGGGCCGGCGGCAGGGGCGCGTACCGGGTGTTTCGGCCGCCCGGCCACGAACTTGAGCCCCGGACTTGCGCTGGGTCAAGAATCCGCCCGGGCGGCCGAAGCTGTGGAGGTCAACTCCACGGACGGACCCTCCCATGCAAGCCAGGACTTCATCCCTTGCCCGACGGCTCGTGCTCACGTCGGTCGCCCTGCTGGTCGCTGCCCTCGCGCTGACCAGCTTCATCGCCACCACCACCGCGGCGCGGCAGTCGCGCGAGCTGGTCACCCGCTGGCTGGACGACAAGGTCAAGTCGGTGGCCGAGTCGGTGGACGCCTTCGACGCCACCTCGCGCGTGATGGCCGAGCGGGCCTACAACGGCTTCCGCCAGGCGCTGCCCGGCAGCTTTGCCCTGGATGCGGGCGCCGGCGTGCTGCGGCACGAGGGCAAGCCCCTGAACGGGCGCTTCGACGAGGTCGATGCCTTCAACCGCAGCACCGGCGGGGTGGCCACGATCTTCATGCGCCGCGGCGAGGACTTCGTGCGCATCGCCACCAACGTCAAGCAGCAGAACGGCGAGCGCGCCGTGGGCACGCTGCTAGCGCGCAACAGCCCGGCCTACCCCCAGATGATGGCCGGCAAGCGCTACGTGGGCCGGGCCGTGCTGTTCGGCACGCCCTTCATGACCGTGTACGACCCCGTGCGCGATGCGGCCGGCAACGTGGTGGGCATCCTCTTCATCGGCTTCGACATCTCGGACTTCCAGCGCTCGCTGGAAGGGGTGGTGAAGAACAGCCGCTTCTTCGACACCGGCGGCACCTACGTCATCGATCCCCGCCAGTCGAACGCCGACGCGGTGTTCGTCTCGCACCCTAGCGCCGCCGGCAAGAAGGTGCTGGAGGTCGAGCCGGGCGCGGACGCCTTCCTCACCCGCCTGCGCGCCGCCGACGAGGTGGTGGCGCTGGATGCGACGCCGCTCTTCGCCGGCTCGGGCAAGGGCGAGGCCCCGTGGGCCGTCAAGCGCAGCTCCAAGTCCACCGGCTGGTGGGTGGTGGCCGAGGTGCCCGAGGCCGAGGCCATGGCCGCGCACCGCGCGGGCATGCGCATCCTGTGGGGCCTGCTGGCCGCCTGCGCGGTGCTGATGGGCCTGGCCCTGGGCCTGCTGGTGCGGCGCCAGGTGAGCCGCCCGCTGGCCGAGCTGGGCGCGGCGGTGGACCGCCTGGCCGAGGGCGACCTGCGCCATCCTTTCAGCTATGCACGGGCCGACGAGGTCGGCGCCCTGGTCGAGCGCCTGGAGACCATGCGCCAGCGCTTCGGCGCCATGATCGCCCAGCTGCGCGGCGCCTCGGACAGCATCCGCGTCGCCTCGACCGAGATCGCGGCCGGCCACCAGGACCTGTCCACCCGCACCGAGCACACCGCGGGCAACCTGCAGCAGACGGCGGCCAGCATGCAGCAGCTGGCGGGCACGGTGAACGAGAGCGCCGCCTCGGCCGGCCAGGCCAGCGAGCTGGCGACGCAGTCGGCCGGCATCGCCCGGCGCGGCGGCGAGGTGGTGCAGTCCGTGGTCGCGACCATGGCCGGCATGGGCGAGAGCTCGCGCCGCATCTCCGACATCACCGGCGTGATCGACAGCATCGCCTTCCAGACCAACATCCTGGCGCTCAACGCGGCCGTGGAGGCGGCGCGGGCCGGCGACCAGGGCCGCGGCTTCGCGGTGGTCGCCAGCGAGGTGCGTGCGCTGGCGCAGCGCAGCGGCGAGGCCGCGCGCGAGATCCGGGCGCTGATCGGCGAGACGGTGGAGCGCGTGCAGGCCGGCACCGGCCAGGTGCAGGAAGCCGGCGCCGCCATGAAGGACATCGTGGACGCGGCCGACCGGGTCGCCGCCATGATCGCCCGCATCAGCGCCGCCGCCGCCGAGCAGAGCAGCGGCCTGGCGTCGGTCAACCAGGCCGTGTCCCAGCTCGACGAGGCGACCCAGCAGAACGCCGCGCTGGTGGAGCAGGGCACCGCCGCGGCGCACAGCCTGCATGCTCAGTCGGCCGGGCTGGTCGAGGTCGTGGCGAAATTCCGTACCGAGGAGACGGCGGGCTGAGGCAAGGCGCGGGGGCGCACGCGCCTGCGGCCCCCGGGCCGACAGGCGCCTCCACCCCCGGCCGACGCGCGCGCGTGTGGCCCGTCCGCAGACTGGCGGGCATCACTTACCGAAAGGACGCGCCATGAAAAAGCTCGCCATCGTCACCGCCGCGCTCGCGGCCAGTTCCTTCCTCGTCCTGCCCGTGCCCGCCAGCGCCAAGGGCTGCCTCAAGGGGGCCACCGTGGGCGGCGTCGCCGGCCACGTGGCGGGCCACCACGGCGTGCTGGGCGCCGGCGTCGGCTGCCTGGTGGGCCGCCACCACGCCAAGCAGCAGGTCCGCCAGGACCAGGCCCGGGACGACCAGGCCCAGGTCCGCCAGTCCGACGCGCGCGACCGCGACGACACCCGCGTGCAGGGCAACACGGGTACCGACACCCGCACCGGCACCACCACCACCCGCCGCTACCCCTGAGGCTGCGGCTGCGCGGGCCCGCCGCCCGGGGGGGCGGTCAGGGCACCGCCTGCGCCGCGGCCGGGCCGGGCGCCGCCTGCGGCACGCCCGTCTCCTCGCGCGGCAGCTCGTACAGCCAGAAGGGCGGCTGGCCGGGCCGCGCGCGCAGCAGCAGCGGCCGCGCCACGTTGAACACCGGCACGCCGTTGATGGTGCGCCCCTCGGGCGTGCCGCGGTGCGCGTGGCCGTGGAACACGGCATCCACGGGGTAGCGCAGCAGCGGCTCCTCCAGCCGGCTGCTGCCCAGGAAGGGGAAGATCTCGACCGGCTCGCCCTGCACGGTGCCTGTCACCGGCGCGTAGTGCAGCAGCGCGATGCGGCGCGCGGTGCGCAGCTTGGCCAGCGCCGACTCCAGCTTCATCGCCTCCTGCTGCGCCTCCTGCACGAAGAGCTTGATGGCGGGCTCGCCCCAGGCGCCCAGCGAGCCGCGGCCGAAGCCGCCGGCGAAGCCCTTGGTGCCGGCGATGCCCACGCCCTCGATCTCGCAGGAGCCGCCATCGAGCACGCGCACGCCGGCGCGGGTGAGGATCTCGGTCACCACCTCGGGCGTGCCGGATTCGAAGTCGTGGTTGCCCAGCACGGCGACGATGGGCACGGAGACGGCGCCCAGTTCCTCGGCCAGGATGCGCGCCTCCTCGGCGGTGCCGTAGTCGGTGAGGTCGCCGCACAGCAGCAGCGCGTCGGCCGCCGCCGAAGCCTGGGCGAAGAAGCCGCGCAGGCTGCCCGCCGAATCCCGGGTGACGTGGATATCGCCGACGGCGGCGAAGCGCACGGTGTTCGCTGATTTGCCCATGGCCTGCATGCTGGGGCCTTGCCGCACAGCCGGGGTGCCGTTTGGACGGCGAAGCCTGTAGGCGGGCGACTACGCCTCATGCGCGCCGGCGCGCTACCCTGGGGCGATGACGAACGCAGTGCTCGCTCCCTCGCTGGAGGAGGAGGTCGCGCCGGACACGGCGGGGTTCTACCGCGAGGCCCTGCAGGCGCTCACCGACGCCGGCGTGGCCTTCCTCGTGGGCGGCGCGTTCGCCCAGGCCTGCTTCACCGGCATACGTCGCTCGACCAAGGACCTGGACCTGTTCATACGCCGCGAGGACTGGGACCGCGTGGCCGCCCTGGCCACGCAGCGCGGCTGGCGCCCCGTGCTGAGCTACCCGCACTGGCTGGCCAAGGTCTGGCACGGCACGGACTTCATCGACCTGATCTTCAACAGCGGCAACGGCGTGTCGCCGGTCAACGAGGCCTGGTTCGAGGACAACGCCCAGGCCGACGTGCTGGGCGTGCCGGTGCGCATCGCCAATGCCGAGGACGCGCTGCTGACCAAGGCCTTCATCATGGAGCGCGAGCGCTACGACGGGGCCGATGTGGCGCACCTGATCCAGGCCGGCGCCGAGCGCCTGCGCTGGCCGCAGCTGGTCGCCCGCTTTGGCGCGAACTGGCGGGTGCTGCTGGGCCACCTGGTGCTGTTCGGCTACATCTACCCGGGCGAGCGGCAGCGCGTGCCGGCCTGGGTGATGGACGAGCTTCTGCGCCGGCTGGCCGAGGAGACCCGCCAGCCGCCCGCGGCCGACCCGCACCTGTGCGCCGGCACGCTGCTCTCGCGCGAGCAATACCTGTTCGACGTCGAGCAGCTGGGCTACGTGGACGGCCGCCTCACGCCGGCCAGCACCATGACACCCGAGGACGTGGCGACCTGGACGCAGGCCATCCCGCCGCACGAGGAGGGCGGCTGATCAGCCCGGCCGGCCGTCCGCGCGCGGGCGCAGCAGCGAGG
Organism: Ramlibacter aquaticus; assembly: GCF_015159745.1. Lineage (GTDB taxonomy): Bacteria > Pseudomonadota > Gammaproteobacteria > Burkholderiales > Burkholderiaceae_C > Ramlibacter > Ramlibacter aquaticus. Next base: position 25,710 of record NZ_JADDOJ010000045.1, read on the forward strand.
GCGCATAGCCCAGGGCGTACAGCGCGAAGCCCAGGCTCCAGCAGGCGGCCGAGGCGAGCAGCGCGGGCCCGGTGGCCTGCGGCCAGGCCAGGGGCAGGCCCACCCGGAGCAGCGCCGCCACCGTCACCAGCACGTAGCAGGCGATGTCCAGCCGGTCGGCGCGCAACGGCCGGCCGGTGTGGCCGCGCGCGGTGCGCGTCATCATGCCGATGACCAGGCCGCCGGCGGCGCCCGCCGTCAGCGCGTGCGTGGCCAGCGAGGGGGGCACCCAGCCGATGGCGGCCATGGCGGCCAGCGCCAGGTGCACAGGCACCCAGGCATAGGCCACGTGCAGGATGGCTACCAGCGGGTTGCGCAGCGCGCGCAGGGGGCGCCACAGCAGCCAGCGGCACAGGTGGCTGGAGGCCGCGGCCGCCGCCAGCGCCGCCAGCAGCGCGTCGGGCGCGCCCAGCAGGTGCGCGGCAAGCAGGGCCAGCAGGCTGCCCAGGGCCGCCCGCTCCACGATGGGATGGCGGACGGCACCGGCGCCGGGCACGCCGTTGTTGGTGAACATGGGCAGCACGCGGCCGGCCATCACCGCCAGGATGAAGAGCAGCAGGTCCAGCACCGGCTGCAGGCTGGCGCGCGCGGGAAAGGCCAGCACGCCCAGCTGCTGCAGGTGGAAGGCCGCGGCGGCCGCGGCCATGGCGCAGAGCAGGGCGACGAAGAAGTAGTTGCGTCGGCTGCCGCCCTTCACCAGCGCCCGGCCCAGCGCGGCCGCGACGGCCAGCGGAAAGGCGACGTTGGCCAGCGCGGCGGCCCAGCCCCAGGGCGTGAGCACCAGCAGCCGGGCCGCCAGCCAGAGCGCGCACAGGGCGGCCAGCGGCGCGCCGGTGGGCGTGGGCTGGTTGCTCCAGTTGCGGCCGGCGGTGAACAGGAAGCCGGTGATCACCGCCAGCGCGAAGCCGAACAGCATCTCGTGCGCGTGCCACAGCGGGCCGGCGAGGTAGGGGTGGGACAGCAGCCCGGTGGCCTGCAGCCCCCAGAGCGCGATCGAGGCGGCGCCGAACAGGCTCGCCAGCAGGTAGAAGGGCCGGAAGCCCAGGGCAAAAAGCGCGAACCCGCGCGGCGCGGAGGCCGGCGCGGGTTCGTCGATGGACAGCATGAGGCTCATGGACGTGGGACCGGGGCCCTCGCGCGCCCCGGCGGCTTGTCGGTGAAAAGAATGTGGGCGAGCTGGGTGCGGTTGCGCACCACGTCGGCCAGGGTGGTGCGGTCCAGCACCGCGTAGAAGGCCTGCTCGGCCTCGGACAGCACGCCGCGCAGGCGGCAGTTGCGGTCTATGCAGCATTCGCCGCCGCCGGGCTCGAAGCACTCGGCCAGCACGGAGGCGCCCTCGGTGGAGCGCACCACGTGGCCGACCACGATGTCGGCCGGCGCGTGCGCCAGTTCCATGCCGCCGCCCTTGCCGCGCACGTTGTGCAGCCAGCCCTGCTTGCCCAGGTGGTGCACCACCTTCACCAGGTGGTTCTCGGACACCTGGAAGGCGGCCGCGATCTGGGCGATGGTGGCCCGCTCGCCGGGGCGGGAGGCCAGGTACATCAGCACGCGCAGGCTGTAGTCGGTGAAGGCGGTGAGGCGCATGGGGAGTGGGCTCTTTCGGCCGCCAGGGCGCCCGGATGGGCGCCCTTTGTGACGGCTTTGTGGATGAGCTTAGCGGATTGCGGCCCCCGCGCCCTTGACCTGGGTCGCTGTGGCCGTGCGGCGGCCGCGCAGCAGGTTCAGCACATACACCGCCAGGAAGGCCGTGCCGATGGTGAACACGATGTCGCCCGGCACGCGCAGCCAGACCATGGCCTCCATGAACCGCGAATGCACCACCTCGGGCGAACGGGCGTACCACATGCCGCGGGAGATGCTGGCCCAGGCCTGGTAGATGCCGGCCGGCACCAGCGACAGGAACACCATCATGGCCAGGCCGATGTTCAGGCCCCAGTAGGCCGGGCGCAGCAGCCGGTCGGCGTGCAGGCTGCGGTCGTACAGGCCGCGCAGGCAGAACAGCATCAGGCCGATGCCCAGCATGCCGTACACGCCAAAGAGGGCGGCGTGGCCGTGCGCGGCCGTCATGTTCAGGCCCTGCACGTAGTACAGCGAGGCCGGCGGGTTGATGGTGAAGCCCAGCAGGCCGGCGCCCACGGTGTTCCAGAAGCCCACGGCGACGAAGCACAGCACCGGCCAGCGGTAGGCGGACAGCCAGGCCACGCCCTGGGCGCGCTGCCAGGTCTGCAGGGCCTCCAGGCCGATCAGGGTGAGCGGCACCACCTCCAGGGCCGAGAACACCGCGCCCACGGCGATCACCGAGGTCGGCGTGCCGGTCCAGTACAGGTGGTGCAGCGTGCCCAGGATGCCGCCGAACAGGAACACGATGGTCTCGGCGATGATGGCGCGGTTGGCCGAGCTGGCGCGGATCAGGCCGAGCCTGGTGAAGAGCAGGGCGATCACGGCGGTGGCGAACACCTCGAAGAAGCCTTCCACCCAGAGGTGGACCAGCCACCAGCGCCAGTACTCGATCAGCGAGTAGTGGGTGTGCTGGCCCCAGGCCAGCGAGCTGGCGTAGAAGCCGCCGATGCAGGTGGCCGACAGGAACACCATGGCGATCAGGCCGCGGCTTTCCGAGGGCGTGGTCAGCGCGGGCCAGAGGCCGCGGCCGAGCAGGAAGGCCCAGAACAGCAGGCCGACAAACAGCAGGATCTGCCAGACGCGGCCCATGCTGGTGTATTCCAGGCCCTGGTTGCCCAGCCAGAAGCTGAAGTCCACGCCCTGGTGCTGCAGCGAGCCCAGCCAGCCGGTCAGGGTGGAGCCGACCACGATGGCGATCAGGGCCCAGAACAGCAGGTCCACGCCCAGCTTCTGCAGCCTGGGCTCGCGCCCGCCGAGCAGCGGGGCGATGTACAGGCCGGTGGCCAGCCAGGCGGTGGCGATCCAGAACACGCCGACCTGGGTGTGCACGGTGCGGCTCACCACATAGGGCAGCACCTGCGCCAGCGGCAGGCCGAAGAAGGACTCGCCTTCGACCGCGTAGTGCGCGGTCACCACGCCCATGCCGATCTGCAGCAGCAGCAGGCCGACCACGGCGAAGAAGTACTTGCGGGTGGCGCGCATCGAGGGCGTGGCCAGCGCGCCGCCCAGCGGGTCGGCAGCCGGGATGACGGGCGGCTCCTCGTGCTTGCCGGCGCCGTGCAGCCACAGCATGGCGGCGATGCCGGCGAGCAGCAGGATGATGCTGGCCATGGACCACACGGCGGCCGAGGTGCCCATGCGGTTGCCCACCAGCGGCTCGTACGGCCAGTTGCTGGTGTACGAGAGGCCGGCTTCCTCGGGGCGGTCGGTGGACGCGGCCCACGAGGTCCAGAAGAAGAAGGCGCCCAGGTCGGCCCGGTCGGCCGCCGAGAGCACCTCGCCGCTGCGCATGGCGTACTGCTCGCGCAGCGAGTCCAGCGACGCGGCGTCGCCGAACAGCCCGTCGTAGTGGGCGGCGACGGCGCGGATCGCGGCGGCGCGGGCGTCGGACACGGTCACCGTGCCGCTGGCCGCGTCGTAGGTGTTGGTGCGCATCTCGGCCTGCAGCGCGGCGTCCACCGCGGCGCGTGCGGGCAGGGCCAGGGTGGACGGATCGCTGGTCAGGGCCTTGGCGCGCAGCTCGCGCAGGGTGCTGGCCTCGCGGTGCAGCCAGTCGGCCGACCAGTCGGGGGCGACGTAGGCGCCATGGCCCCACACCGTGCCCTGCTGCTGGCCGCCGGCGGCGAGCCAGACCTGCTGGCCGTGGCGGATCTGTTCACCGGTGAACAGCGTCTGGCCACTGGACGTGGCGACCCGCTCCGGGATGGGGGGCGCCGTCAGGTAGATCTGCCAGCCCAGGTAGCCCAGCGCGCCGAACGACAGCACGAAGACCAACCCGAGCCAGCGCCACAGGTTCTTGCTGCTTCTCATGGTTTCCTCAGGTTTAAGGTGTATTTGCGGTGCATCTAATGTCGCGACCTGAAGCCATGGGGGTCTTGATGCACGTCAAGGTCGGTGACGCGCCGGCGCTCGAATCGCCACGCTTGAGATTCGTCAAGGTGCGCGGCCGGGTGTCCAACTAAGGTGCACACCAGATACACCTTATTACCCCTGCCAAGGAGCCTCTCATGAACAAGCCACACCGCCTGCGCATGCTTTCCATGCTCGCCGGCCTGTGCCTGCCGCTGCTCGCGGCCGCTGCCGGTGCCAGTGCGGGCGCCACCGCGGCCACCGCCGTTCCCGGCAACGCGCCGGCCGCCGCCCGCATGCCGGGCGATTTCGGCCCGCCCCAGGGCGCGCCCATCCACGCCGTGCTCACCAGTCCGCCCCACGTGCCGCCGCCGGTGAACCGCAGTTACCCGGCCAAGGTCATCGTCGACCTGGAGGTGGTGGAAAAGCAGATGCAGATCTCCGAGGGCGTGAACTACACCTTCTGGACCTTCGGGGGCAGCGTGCCGGGCAGCTTCATCCGCGTGCGCCAGGGCGACACGGTGGAGTTCCACCTGAAGAACCACCCCAGCAGCAAGATGCCGCACAACATCGACCTGCACGGCGTGACCGGCCCCGGCGGCGGCGCGGCCTCCAGCTTCACCGCGCCCGGCCATGAGTCGCAGTTCACCTTCAAGGCGCTGAACGAGGGCATCTACGTCTACCACTGCGCCACCGCGCCCGTGGGGATGCACGTGGCCAACGGCATGTACGGCCTGATCCTGGTGGAGCCGCCCAACGGCCTGCCCAAGGTGGACAAGGAGTACTACGTGATGCAGGGTGACTTCTACACCCAGGGCAAGTACCGCGAGAAGGGCGACCAGGCCTTCGACATGGAGAAGGCGATCGCCGAGCAGCCGACCTATGTGCTGTTCAACGGCGCCGAGGGCGCGCTCACCGGCGACAAGGCGATCACCGCCAAGGTCGGCGAGAAGGTGCGCCTGTTCGTGGGCAACGGCGGGCCCAACCTGGTGTCCAGCTTCCACGTCATCGGCGCCATCTTCGACCAGGTGCGCTACGAGGGCGGCACCAACGTCCAGAAGAACGTGCAGACCACGCTGATCCCCTCCGGCGGCGCCGCGGTGGCGACCTTCACGGCGCGCGTGCCCGGCAGCTATGTGATGGTGGACCACTCCATCTTCCGCGCCTTCAACAAGGGCGCGCTGGCCATCCTCAAGGTCGATGGCAAGGAAGACAAGTCGATCTACTCCGGCAAGGAGCTGGATGCGGTGTACCTGGGCGACCGCGCGCAGCCCAACATGCAGGCGGTGGCCACCGCCGCCGCGTCGGCCAAGACCGGCAACCTGACGGTGGGGGAGCAGGTGCAGGCCGGCCAGGCGCTCTTCGCGGGGACCTGCTCGGTGTGCCACCAGGCCAACGGCGCCGGCCTGCCGGGCGTGTTCCCGCCGCTCGCGAAGTCGGACTTCCTCGCGGCCGACATCCAGCGCGCCATGGGCGTGGTGCTGCACGGCCTGTCGGGCAAGGTCACGGTGAACGGACAGGACTACAACTCGGTCATGCCGCCCATGAACCAGCTGAACGACGACGAGGTGGCCAACATCCTGACCTACGTGCTGAACAGCTGGGGCAACGCCGGCGGCCGCGTCACCAAGGACGAGGTCAAGGCCAGGCGCGCCGCGGGCGGCGCCACGGCCAGCACCGGCCACTGAGCACGGAGCCCGGCATGAAGCGCATCACGCGTGGGCTGGCCGTGCTGGCCGCGGCACTGGCGCCGCTCTGGGCCGGTGCGGCCGACTACCTGCCGCTGCCCGGGGGACGCTTCACCAGCGTGCTGCCGCAGGGGGCGGTGGCCACCGTGGCGAGCGCGGTGGAGATCGCGCCCTTCGCCATGCGCAGCGCGCCGGTGAGCGTGGCCGAGTTCGCGGCCTTCCTGGCCGCCCATCCCGAATGGCAACGCGGCCGGGCCCCGGCGATCTTCGCCGGGCCCGGCTACCTGGCCGGCTGGGCCGGCCCGGCCGACCCCGGCAGCCTGCAGGGGCCGTCGGCGGTGACCCAGGTCAGCTGGTTCGCGGCGCGCGCCTACTGCGAGAGCGAGGACGCGCGGCTGCCGACCTGGCTGGAGTGGGAGTACGCGGCCGCCGCCGACGCGATGCGCACCGACGCCCGTGCCGACCCGGCCTGGCGCCAGCGCATCCTCTCCTGGTACGAGAGCCCGGCCGGCGCGCAGCCCGGTGCGGTGGGCGGTCCGCCCAACGCCTATGGCGTGCGCGACCTGCACGGCCTGGTGTGGGAGTGGGTGGACGACTACAACGCGCTCTTCATCGCCGGCGACAGCCGCACCCAGGGCGACCCGGACCTGCTGAAGTTCTGCGGCGCCGGTGCGCTCAACATCATCGACCGCGACAGCTACGCCGTGCTCATGCGCATCGCGCTGCTGTCCTCCCTCAACGCACCCGACTCCACCGGCAGCCTGGGCTTCCGCTGCGTGCACGGGTCCTGATTCATCGCAAGGACGGCCATGCACGCCTCATCCCTTCTCTCGCGCCGGCAACTGCTGGCCTCGGCCGGCCTGCTGGCCGGCGCCTCGCTGCTGGCGCCGCGCACCGCGCGCGCCGCGGCGCCGGACAGTTCGGTCTACCAGCTGGACGCCACCCTCACCGACCAGGACGGGCGCGCCTTCGCCTTCGAGTCGCTGCGCGGCACGCCGCTGCTGGTGAGCATGTTCTACACCTCCTGCGACATGGTCTGCCCCATGATCTTCGAGACGGTGCACGCCACGCTGCGCGCGCTGCCCGAGGCGGAGCGGGCGTCCGCCCGCGTGCTCATGGTGAGCTTCGACCCGGCGCGCGACAGCGTGGCGGTGCTGCGCAAGACCGCCGACCAGCGCCATTGCGATGCGCGCTGGACCCTGGCCCGCGCGGACGACGCGACCACGCGCAAGTTCGCCGCCGTGTTCAACGTGCAGTACCGCCGCATCTCCAACGGCGAGTTCAACCACTCCAGCCAGGTGGTGCTGCTGGACCGCCAGGGCCGCATCGCGGCGCGCAGCGGCAAGCTGGGGCCCGCCGACCCGGCCATGGTGAAGGCGGTGCATGCCGCCTTCGCCCAGTCGGCCTGAGCGGGTGCTAGTGTCCTGTCCCGCTAATTCATAGGCACGAAAACTGCATGGGATGAGGCATCCTCGGAGATGCCTCATGCCCAATGCATATACCCGCACCAGCAACATCGAGCTCACTGACGCGGAGCGCGCGG
>NZ_JADDOJ010000046.1 GCF_015159745.1 Ramlibacter aquaticus
CTCGAGCGGTTGCCGACACACCCGGCCAGCCGGATCGACGAACTGCTTCCGCATCGCTGGGCACCGTCGGCCTGAGGGTCCTCACCGTAGGCCGGCAGCCGTCAAGGTGACTTGGCCGGACGCATACGTATTTCGGCAACAAAACATGGACTTTCGGGTTTCAGTGAAGTGACGCGCATGTGTCAGTTGTGTAAAAAGCGATGTTGGATGGGAGGGAGTGCAAACAAGGTGCTCCCGCGTCCGCACAGCGGGCAGGGCTCCCGAGGCCCTGCCTCCTTTTTTTAGGCTGGCACTGTCTGGAGAACACATGAATACCGGTCCAAACTTTAGGAAATCGGTCGTCACACGCGCCATCATCATGGCGATGTGCGGCACCGGGGCGATGCTGTTTGCGCAAGAGACCCTTGCGCAGCAGACATCCCAGGATTTGCAGCGCGTCGAGGTCACGGGCTCCGCGATCCGCCGTGTCGACGCGGAAACCGCGGTGCCTATCACGGTCCTCAAGACCGAGGACCTCAAGAAGCAGGGCCTGACGACCGTCGAGGAGATCGTCAACACGCTCGCCGGCAACCAGTCGCTGGTGGGCACCTCCAGTGCGGTCGGCTCGGCCTCGGGCGGCGCCTCCTTCGCCAACCTGCGCGGCCTGGGTGCCAACAAGACCCTGGTGCTGCTGAACGGCCGTCGCATCGCGAACAACGCGGCCGACAGCTCGGCGCCCGACCTGAACATGATCCCGCTGGCCGCCATCGACCGCATCGAGGTGCTGCGTGACGGCGCCTCCTCGCTGTACGGTACCGACGCCATCGGCGGCGTGATCAACTTCATCACCCGCAAGGACTTCACCGGCGGCGTCGCCTCGGCGCAGTACAGCCAGCCCCAGCACGCGGGCGGCAAGTCGGCCAACCTGAACATCGGCTACGGCCTGGGTGACCTGGACAAGGACAAGTACAACCTGTTCGGGTTCATCGACTACCAGAAGCAGGACCCGATCACCACCCAGCAGCGCGACTACACCCGGGCGTCGGCCAGCCTCAAGACCTCGGGCACCGGCTACCCCGGCAGCTACTCGCAGGGCGGCAACAACTACGGCGTGGACGCGCCCGGTTGTACCGGCCCCTTCGAAGTGTCGGCCGGCACCTACTGCCGCTATGCCTACGCCAACTGGGTCGACCTGATCCCCAAGAGCGAGCGCACTTCCGGCCTGGTGCGCGGGACCTTCAACCTGGGCGGCGACACCCGTGCGGCCCTCGAGTACTTCGGCAGCCAGAGCAAGGTCTGGACGAACATCGCCCCGGTGCCCTTCGCGGCCCTGACGGTGAACCCCGGCACCCGCTACTACCCGGGCAACGGCATCGTCCCCGCCCCCCCGGCGGACGCTGGCATCGACCCCACGCAGCCCCTGGACGCCCGCTGGCGTGACGTGCCGAACGGCCCGCGCGCGGACCGCAGCGAGAACAAGCAGCAGCGTCTGCTGGGCTCGCTGGAGGGCTCGACCGGCGCCTGGGACTGGGCGACCGGCCTCTCGTACAACGAGAACAAGATCACCAACTTCCTGACCGGTGGCTACACCAACGGCGACATCATCACGCCGGCCGTGGCCGATGGCACGCTGAACCCCTTCACCACGCAGCAGGACGCCGCGGGCCAGGCGGTGATCGCTTCCGCCGGCGTGCTGGGCCCGCTGTGGACCGCCAAGGGCCAGACCGTGACCCTGGACGGCCACGCCAGCCGCGAACTGGGTGACTGGTTCGGTTCCGGCCGCAACTCGGCGCTGGCCGTGGGCGCCGAGTTCCGCCGCGAGCAGTACCACCAGAACGCCAACGCCGCGATCGCCAGCCAGGTCGTCGCCAGCAGCGGCTTCGACCCGACGCTCAACAACGGCGGCTCGCGCAAGGTCTACGCCGTCTACGCCGAGCTGAACGTGCCGGTGACCAAGCGCCTGGAGGCCACCGCCGCCGCGCGCTACGACCACTACAACGACTTCGGCAGCACCTTCAACCCCAAGCTGTCGGTGCGTTGGCAGCCGGTGGATCCCCTGCTGGTGCGCGGCTCCGTGTCCAGCGGCTTCCGCGCGCCCTCGCTGTTCGACCTGTACGCCTCGCCCACGTTCACCAACACGGCGAACACCTGGGACGACCCGGTGCGCTGCGTCAATGGCAGCCCGTCCAACGCCTGCCAGCAGCAGTTCGAGGCCCTGACCGGTGGCAACACCAAGCTGAAGCCCGAGAAGTCCAAGAGCGGTTCGCTGGGCTTCGTGGTCCAGCCCGCGCAACAGTTCGACTTCGGCCTGGACTTCTGGTGGGTGGTGCTGCACGACCAGATCGGTTCGCTGACCGACACCTCGGTGTTCGGCGACCCCACCAAGTACGCGTCGCAGTTCAAGCGCGCGCCTGACGGCTCGCTCTCCTACGACGGTACCCAGTGCCCGGGCTCCAACTGCGGCTACGTCCTGCTGAACACCCAGAACCTGGGCAGCCTGATCACCAGCGGCGTGGACCTGACGACGTCCTACCGCTGGAAGCTGGACAACGGTGCGTCGACCACCTTCCGCATGGCCGGTACCTACGTCAGCCGTTATGACTACCAGACCGAGTCGGGTGGCGAGTGGTTCCGTGGTGCAGGTGCCTACACCGGCATCACCACGGTGTCCGGCGGCGGCCCCATCGTCCGCTGGCAGTACACCGCGTCGCTGACCTATGCGACGGCGAACTGGTCGGCTGGCCTGGTCAACCGCTTCAAGCGCGGCTACGACGACCAGAACGGTGGCCGCACGGGCGACTGGTCGGTGATCGACGTCTTCGGTTCGTACTCGCCCACCAAGGCGCTGACGCTGACCGCCGGCATCCGCAACCTGTTCGACCAGGCTCCGCCCTTCTCGAACCAGACCGCGACCTTCCAGCTCGGCTACGACCCGCGCGTCGCCGATCCCTTCGGCCGCACCTTCTACCTGCGCGGAACCTACCGGTTCTGATCCCGGCGCAGGCCCGCCCCCCGGCCCCGCCGGGGCGGTGGGCAGGCCCCGCAGTGCAGCACGAGCCACCGCTTCGGCGGTGGCTTTTTTTTGGGCGTGCGATGTGTACCTGGCGATGCCACTCGGCGCGTCGATCCGCAGGGCAGGAGCCCATGCTTTTGGAACGGGGGCACAACGCGGCGACCCCGGCGACCGCGGCGACCGCGCCGACCGCGTGCCACAGCCTGCAACCGCCTGCGAACACCTGCGGCCGGCGCTCAGGTGCTCGCGGTGGCCTCGGGCAGCTGGCGCTGCCGGGCGAGGCCGCTGAAGCGCAGCCCGGCCGCCGCGACGAGCAGGGCGCCGCCGCCGCCCAGCGCCAAGGCCATGCGCAGCCCGGCATGCTCGCCCACCCAGCCGCCCGCGAGCGCCCCGGGGATGGAGGGCAGCAGGATCAGCCAGCGCATGGTGCTGGTCATGCGGCCCAGGAGCGGCGCGGGCGTGAGCGCCTGCCGCAGGGCGAGGAAGTTGATGAAGATGAGCACGGCGCCGAAGCCGAAGCACGCCAGCATCAGCACGAAGCTGGCGACGCCCAGGGCCGTGGCGGGCGCGAAGGCCAGTTGCAGCCAGCCCAGGCCGCAGACCGCCAGGCCGCACAGCAGGCTGCGGCCGACACCGATGCGCTCCGCGATGCGGCGCCCCAGCGAGCCCGCCGTGATGGTGCCCAGCCCCAGCCCCACGTAGCACAGGCCGACCTGCTTCTCGTCCAGGCCGAGTTCGCGCGTGGCAAAGAGGATCTGCACCACCATCGCGGCCTGGTGGCAGAACTGCCACAGCCCCACGATCACCGCCATGGTGACCAGCATGCGCACGCGGAACACGAAACGCAGGCCGTCGCGCAGCGCGCCCCAGAAGCGCGCCGCGTCACCCGGGCCGCCCGGCGTTTCGTCGATGCGCAGGCCGCGCAGGATGGCGACGCTGCCCAGCAGCAGCGCCGCGTCGGCCAGCAGGGCCAGGGGCGCGCCGACCAGGCGGATCAGCGCGCCCGCCGCGCCGGGCCCCGTGACCTCGGCCAGGGAGCCCGCCAGGGCATTCTTGGCATGGGCCTCGACCAGGCGCTCGCGCGGCACGATCTGGGTCAGCACGATCTGCGAGGCGGACCCGGCGGTGGTGAACACGCAGCCGATCACGAAGGACACCGCGTACAGGTAGGGAATGGACAAGAGCCCCAGCGCCCAGGCGGCGGGCACGGACGCCAGCACCACCGCCACCGCCAGCTCGCCCGCGACATAGACCGGTAGCTTGCGCACCCGGTCCAGCCAGACGCCGGTGGGGAGCGAGAACAGGATGAAGGGCGCCAGCTCCATGGAGGTGAGCAGGCCCATCTGGGTGGGCGTGGCGTGCAGCAGCACCGCCGCGGTCAGCGGGATCGCGAGCATGGTGATCTGCGCGCCGAAGCCGCTGGTCAGGATGGAGAGCCAGAGCCGTCGGTACAGCCGGTCGCGCAGCAGGTCGTCCGGCGGCAGGGTCCAGGGCCAGCGCCAGCGCCCGCCCTGGGTGGGCGCGGGCGCTGGCGACGGGTCGGGCGACGCGGCGCCCGGCTCGCCCTCGCCCGGGTCGCCGCGCTTCATTCGTACAGCCAGCAGGCGGCCCGGCTCTGGGCGTCGACCGCGGCCAGCGGCGGCACCTCGGCCGCGCACTTGTCGAAGGCGCGCGGGCAGCGCGTGCGGAACACGCAGCCGCCGGGCAGGGCCAGCGGCGAAGGCAGCTCGCCCTGCAGCAGCTGCACCTTCTTCGCGCGCTCCAGGCGCGGGTCGGGGATGGGCACCGACGCCAGCAGCGCCTGCGTGTAGGGATGACGCGGCTGGCTGTAGAGCGCCTCCTTCGCGGCCAGCTCCATGACCCGGCCCAGGTACATCACCAGGATGCGCTGGCTGACGTGGCGCACCACCGCCAGGTCGTGCGCGATGAAGACCAGCGCCAGGCCCATCTCCTGCTGCAGGTCCTGCAGCAGGTTGATGATCTGGGCCTGGATGGAGACGTCCAGCGCGGACACCGGCTCGTCGCACACCACCAGCCTGGGCTCCAGGATGAGGGCGCGGGCGATGCCGATGCGCTGGCACTGGCCGCCCGAGAACTCGTGCGGGTAGCGGTTGAGGTGCGCCGCGCCCAGGCCCACGCGGTCCAGCATGGCGGCCACGCGCTCGCGCACCTGCGCCGCGGAGAGCTCGGGCCGGTGCGTGCGCAGCGGCTCGCCCACGATCTGGGCCACGTTCATGCGCGGGTTGAGCGAGGCCAGCGGGTCCTGGAAGACCATCTGCGCGTGGCGGCGCACGGCCTGCCACTGCGACGCGCCCGCGCCGCGCATCTCCTGGCCCATCCAGGCGATGCTGCCCGACTGCGAGGGCACGAGGTTGAGGATGGCGCGCGCCAGCGTCGACTTGCCGCAGCCGGACTCGCCCACGATGCCCAAGGTCTCGCCGGGGCGGATCTCGAAGCTCACGCCGTTGACCGCGCGCAGCGTGCGCCTGGGGGCCAGCAGGCCCTCGCCGCGCACGCTGAATTCCACGTGCAGGTCACGCACGGCCAGCAGGGGGGCGTCGGCGTTCATCACGAGACCACCTCTTCGGCCAGCTGCGCCACCTCGGACGGGTCGCGGTGGCAGGCGCGCAGCACCTGCGCGTCGGCGGCCAGCGGCACCAACGGCGGCCGTTCGGTGACGCAGCGGTCGGTCGCCAGGCCGCAGCGTTCGCTGAAGGGGCAGCCGGCGGGCAGGCGCGCCATGCTGGGCGGCAGCCCCGGGATGGCCAGCAGGCGGCCGCCTTCCTGCGACAGGCGGGGCACCGCACCCAGCAGGCCCACGGTATAGGGGTGCGTGGGCCGGTAGAAGATGCTGTCGGCGCTGCCCTGTTCCATCACCCGGCCGCCATACATCACCATGACCTGGTCGCACAGGCCGGCCACCACGCCCAGGTCGTGCGTGATGAGGATGATGGCCGTGCCGAAGTCGCGCTGCAGCTCGCGCAGCAGTTGCAGGGTCTGCGCCTGCACGGTCACGTCCAGCGCCGTGGTGGGCTCGTCGGCGATGAGCAGGTCCGGCTGGCACAACAGGGCCATGGCGATCATGATGCGCTGGCGCATCCCGCCGGAGAACTCGTGCGGATACATGCGGATGCGGCGCGGCGCGTCCGGGATGCGCACCTGCTCCAGGGTCTGGATGGCCAGGGCGAGCGCGGCCCGGCGCGTCAGGCCCTTGTGCAGCTCCAGCACCTCGGTCATCTGCCGCTCCACCGTGAGGTAGGGGTTCAGCGAGGTCATGGGGTCCTGGAAGATCATGGCCATGCGGTCGCCGCGCACGCGGTTGAGCTCGCGCTCGGGCAGGGTGAGCAGGTCCTGGCCATTGAACAGGGCGCGTCCGCTGGCCTGGCCGTTGGCGGCCAGCAGGCCCATCAGCGCCATCATGGTCTGGCTCTTGCCCGAGCCGCTTTCGCCGACGATGCCGAAGGTCTGGCCGCGCTCCAGCGCGAAGGAGACGCCGTTGACCGCATGCACAGCGCTGTCGGGCGTGTCGAAGCGGACGCTGAGGTTGTCGACCTGCAGCAGGGGAGAGGGTGCGGCCATGGTCAGCGTTCCTTGGGGTCCAGCGCGTCGCGCAGGCCGTCGCCGATGAAGTTGAAGCAGTACAGGGTCACCGAGAGCATCAGCGCCGGGAACACCAGCATCCAGGGCGCGAGCTGCATCAGGCGCGCGCCGTCCTCGATCAGGACGCCCCAGCTGGTCATGGGCTCCTGAATGCCCAGGCCCAGGAACGAGAGCACCGACTCGGTGAGGATCACGCCCGGCACCGTGACCGTGGTGTAGATGACGACCACGCCCATCAGGTTGGGCACGATGTGCGAGGCGATGATGCGCCAGGTGGGCACGCCGGTGGCGCGCGCGGCCTCGACGAATTCGCGCGTGCGCAGGGAGAGCGTCTGGCCGCGCACCACGCGGGCCATGTCCATCCAGGAGAAGGCGGTGATCGCCAGCACCACCAGGTAGAACTCGCGCCCCAGGATGGTGACCAGCAGGATCGCGATCAGCAGGTAGGGGATGGCGTACATCATGTCGACGATGCGCATCATCAGCCCGTCGACCTTGCCGCCCAGGAAGCCGGCGGTGGCGCCCCAGGCGATGCCGATGGCGACCGAGCACAGCGTCGCCAGCAGGCCCACCATGAGCGAGATGCGGCCGCCCACCAGGCAGCGCACCAGCAGGTCGCGGCCCGAATCGTCGGTGCCCATCAGGTGCCAGCCGTGCAGGCTGGGCGCCTGCATGATGGCGTCCCAGTCGGCGCTGTCGTAGGCGTTGGGTAGCAGCCAGGGGCCCACCACGCAGGCCACCGTCACCGCCACCAGGATGACCAGGCTGACCACGGCGGCGCGGTTGCGCCTGAAGCGGGCGCGGGCGTCGTCCCAGGGGCTGCGGCCCGCGGGGGCCGCGCCGGCGTTGCGCGCGGCGCTGTCGATGAGGGCCTGGCGGGCCGCGCTGGAGGTTTGCACGCGGGTGTCCATCAGTAGCGGATCTTGGGGTCGAGCGCGGCGTAGGCCAGGTCGACCAGGAGGTTGAGCGCCACGGCGATCAGCGTGATGAGCACCACCAGCCCCAGCACCAGCGTGTAGTCGCGGTTGCCGGCGCCGTTGACGATCAGCTTGCCGATGCCCGGCAGGGTGAACACGGTCTCGGTCACCAGGGCGGCGGTGATGGAGCCAATGGCCAGCGGGCCCATGAGCGACACCACGGGCAGCAGCGCGGGCTTGAGCGCATGGCGCAGCACCACGGTGCGCGTGGGCAGGCCCTTGGCCCGCGCCGTGCGTATGAAGTTGCTGTGCATCACCTCGATCATGCTGCCGCGCATCACGCGTGCGACGGTGGAGACGTTGATGATGGTGAGCAGGGCGACCGGCAGCACCAGGTAGCTGGGCGCGAAGTCGTCCCAGGTGCCGGCCGGCAGCCAGTGCAGCCCGAGCGCGAACACCAGCACCAGCAGGGGCCCGATGACGAAGGAGGGCACCACGCTGCCCACGTTGGCGACCAGCATCAGCAGCGTGTCCAGCCAGCGGTTCTGGCGCAGTGCGGCCCCTATGCCCATGGCCACGCCGATGAAGAAGGACAGCACCATGGAGATGCCGCCAATCGCCAGCGAGACCGGCAGGGCCGCGGCCACGAGCTCGTTCACGGTCCAGTCGGCGTAGCGGAAGGAGGCGCCCAGGTCACCGTGCAGCAGGTTGCGCAGGTAGTACAGGTACTGCTGCCAGGGCGGCAGGTCCAGGTGGTACTTGGCCTGCAGGTTGGCCAGCACCGCGGCCGAGACCACCTTCTCGTTGTCGAAGGGGCCGCCCGGCGCGGCGTGCACCAGGAAGTAGCTGGCGGTGATCACCGCCAGCAGCGTGGGAATCAGCGCCAGCAGGCGCCGCAGGGTGTAGGACCACATGGCTCACTCGATCAATGGGCCGGGCGCGCGGGTGGCGCGCCGGCGGAACAGGGAACGCGCGGGTGGCGCGCGTCAGTGCTTGATGATGTAGAGGTCCTGGCTGCGGAAGCGATCTTGCGCGTTCTGCAGCGAGTACCCGCCTACGTAGGACTTTACCAAACGCGGCAGTGAATACTGCAGCAAGGGCACGATGGGGTAGTCCTCCATGATCATGTGGATGCCCTCGTCGAGCAGCTGCTTGCGCCGCGCCGGGTCGACCTGTTGCAGGCCCTGCTCCAGCAAGGCCTCCGCCTTGCGGTTGCAGTTGAAGTTGTTGTTCTGGTCGGAGTCGCAGCGCACCAGGGCCAGGAAGCTGGTGACGTCGTTGTAGTCGGCGATGAAGCCGTTGCGCGCCAGCTGGAAGGTGCCGTCGTGACGCTTCTTGAGCAGCACCTTGAACTCCATCGCCTCCAGCTCGATGTCCAGCCCCAGCTTGGTCTTCCACTCCGACTGGGCGAAGATCGCCATCTTCTTGTGATATTCGCTGGTGTTGTAGGCCAGGGTGTAGCGCGTGCCCGGCTTCACGCCGGCTTCCTGCAGCAGGCGGCGGGCCTCGGCGACCTTCTTTTCCATGGGCCAGTGGGCCCATTCGTAGGTGTCGATGCTCGCGCCTTCCATGCCGCGCACCACCAGGCCATAGGCCGGCAACTGGCCGTCGGCGGTGATCTTCTCCGCCAGCACGTCGCGGTCCAGGACCATGGTCAGGGCCTTGCGCACGCGCACGTCCTTGAAGACCGGGTCCTGCGTCTGGAACGAGTAGTAGCGGATGCCCAGCATGGGCGCGTTGCGGATCTCGTTGGGCAGCTGGGCCTTGTAGTGCGCGTAGGTGCCGGGCGGCAGCGATTCGACCCAGTCGTTCTGGCCCGCCAGGTACAGCTTCACGTCGGCGTTGCCGTCGTCCACGGCGAGGTAGGACACCCGCGTGATGTAGACCCCGGCCGCGTTCCAGTACAGCGGGTTCTTCTCCAGCACCACCCGGCCGTTCACCACCCATTGCTTGAGCACGAAGGCACCGTTGCTCACCATCTTGCCGGGCTTGGTCCAGTTGCGGCCCCACTGCTCGACGGCCTTGCGGTAGATGGGGCCCAGGTTGTTGTTGGACATCACGCCCGGCAGGAAGGTCACGGGGTAGGGCGTCTGCACCACCACGGTCAGCGGGTCGGGGGCGCTCACGCCCACGGCCTCGGGCGGCAGCTTGCCGGTGGCCACCTCCAGGCCGTTCTTCAGGAAGACGCCATAGGTGCTGGCGTAGGTCGAGGCGGTCTTGGGGTCCAGGAAGCGGCGTATGCCGTAGACCACGTCCCCCGCCGTGACGGGCTCGCCGTTGGACCAGCGTGCATTGCCGCGCAGGTGGAAGACCCAGGTGAGCGGGTCCTTCTGCTCCCAGCGCTCGGCGAGGCCGGGCACGATCCGGCCCTCGGCATCGTTGGCCGTGAGGGCCTCGAACAGGTCGCGCGTGATGTTGTTGGCGCCCACGGATTCCGCCAGGGCCGGGTCCAGGGTTTCGGGCTCGGAGCCGTTGTTGCGCACCAGGGTCTGGGTGGGGTTCAGCACCACGCCGGGCGGGAGGGTGAGGGCCGCGGCCGGGAACGGGACGCAGGCGGCGGCCGCCAGGGCCAGCAGCAGGCGGCCGGCGCGCGCGCGCAGGAAAGTGTCGATGGATTGCATGGTTGTCAGGGACGCGCTTCGGACTCGCGGGCGGTGTCTATGTCCACGTAGCGCCAGAAGTCGCGGGCGAACGGGTGTCGCATGTAGCCTACCAGCCAGGGCTGCCACATGTCGGTCAGCACCCGGTGGACCCGCGCCTTGTAGGGCATGTAGGCCACCAGCAGGCGGTTCGCCTCGCGCAGCACGGCGTCGCGTTCGGGCCCTTCCGGCATCAGCTGCTGCTTGCGGTAGAGGGCGTCGTAGGCGGGCAGCGAGAAGCGCGCGAAGTTGAGTTCGCCGATGGCGCCGCCGTACATGTACTGCAGCACTTCGGCCGAATCCGGCGAGGTGCCCGCGTCGCCCAGGGCCCACACCATCAGCTTGCCGGCGCGCGCCGCCTTCAGCTGCTCGGGCCACTGGCCCAGGCGCAGCACCAGGCGGATGCCGATGGCGTCCAGGTTCTTCTTCATGACCTCGTCCAGCTCACGGCTGTCCGAGCGCCCGCTGCTGTCGTAGTAGAGCACCAGCGGGCTGCCGTCGGGCATGTCGCGCCAGCCGTCGCCGTTCTTGTCGGTGTAGCCGTACATGTCCAGCAGCGCCACCGCGCGCGCCGGGTCGAAGCTGCCCATCTCGGTGCGCCACTTCGGGTCGTAGCTGGAGGTGTTGGGCATGATGAAGCTCTGGGCCACGATGGCCTGGCCGCGTCGCGGCAGCCGCACTTCCTCCTCGCTGTTCAGCGCCAGCGCGATCGCGCGGCGCAGCGCCACCTTGTCGGCCGAGTAGCCGCCGACCACCTTGTCCGTCATGTTGAAGAACAGCATGGTGACGTCGGTGGAGGGCACGCGCGCCATGCCGATGCCGCGCTTGGCGAGGTTGGGCGCCAGCGTGCCGTTCGGCGCGGCCTGGTTGACGAAGGTGGCGGGCAGCTCGACCAGGTCGTGCTCGCCGTTCAGGAAGGCCAGCCAGCGCGGCTGGTTCTCTTCGATGATGGAGATCACCACCTTGTCCACCATGGGCAGGCGCCGGCCGCGCAAGCGGGCGGCGATCGCCTGCGCCTGCGCATCGTCCGCGGCCGGCGTGCCGTCGAAGTATTCCTCGCGGAAGTTCGGATTGCGCACCAGGGTGAGCTGCGAGGCGCGGCGCCAGGACTGCAGCATGAAGGCGCCCGTGCCCACGGGGTGCTCCATGATGCGGTCGCCGTAGGTTTCCACCACCTCGCGGGCCACCACCGAGCCGGTCAGGGAATCGGCCAGCTGGTAGAGCATGCGGGGCCGCGGCTCGGCGAGCTGGAAGCGCACGGTGTAGCGGTCCAGGGCCTTCACGCCCTCCACCTCGGCGTCGTAGTCGAAGTGGCCGGAGGACTCGGCCCGGGCACGCAGCGCCTCCAGCCCCACCGGCTTCAGGCCGGCCAGGGTGTCGTAGTAGGGGCTCTTGGTGGCCGGGTCGAAGAAGCGCTTGAAGCTGTAGACCACGTCCGCCGCGGTCAGCTCGCGCTTGCGGCCGTGGAAGGCCGGGTCGTCCGCGAAGTAGATGCCCTTGCGCAGCTGGAAGGTCCAGGTGCGGTAGTCGGGCGACACCACGGGCATGGCCTCGGCGAGGCTGGGGCGCAGCTGCGCCGGGCGGGCCAGGTAGTCGTACTTGTAGGGCCGGTCGAAGATGTTGGCGATCACCCGGGCCGAATACAGGTCGCTGACCTGGGCCGGGTCGAAGCCGGTCTCGGCCACGTTGAAGGCGTAGCGCAAGACCTTTTCGGCGGGAGGCGGGCCGGCCGCGGCAGCGGGTTGCTGCGCGAGGAGGCCGCCCAGTGCCAGGACCAGGCTGGTGGCCCGGACCCAGTGTCGGATGTTCATGGTAGGAAACACCTAGATGGACGAAAGGAGGGCGAAGCATAATCCGCGCCCAGAGGACCGCCATGAGCGGTTATCCCTAAGGTCCAGCCGCCCACCCGCGGCGATCCCACAAGGTGTCCATGCCGACCTTCATCGCCAGGCGCATCGCCCAGATGATCCCCACGCTCGCGGGGGTCATTGTTCTGGTCTTCCTGCTGTTCAAGTTTTTCGGGGGCGACCCGGCGGAAATCCTGGCCGGCCTGCGGGCCACGCCGCAGCAGGTGGCGTCCATCCGGCACCAGCTCGGCCTGGACCGGCCCCTGCTGGAGCAGCTGTGGCTGTTCACCCGGCAGGTGCTCACCCTGGACTGGGGTCGCAGCTGGGCCACCCAGGAGCCGGTGAGCCAGATCTTCGCCACCCGGCTGCCCGCCACCCTGACCATCATGCTGCCCATCCTGGTGCTGGACCTGCTGCTGGCCGTGGGCTGCGGGATGGCGGTCGCCTACGTGCGAGGCAGCCTGACCGACCGCGCCGTGATGGTCCTGAGCACGGTGGCGCTCTCGGTGAGCTTCCTGGTGTACGTGATCCTCGGCCAGTACCTCTTCGCCTTCCGCCTGGGCTGGTTCCCGGTACAGGGCTGGAGCACCAGCACGCTGACCAACCTGTTCGTGTACGCGCCCCTGCCGGTGGCCCTGGCGGTGCTGGTGGGCCTGGCGCCCAACACGCGCCTGTACCGCAGCTTCTTCCTCGACGAGATCGGCCAGGACTACGTTCGCACCGCCCGCGCCAAAGGCGTTCCCGAGCGCACCATCCTGTTCCGCCACGTGCTGCGCAACGCGCTCATCCCCATCCTCACCAACGTGGCCACGCAATTGCCCGGCATCTTCATCGGCTCCTTCCTGATCGAGGTCTTCTTCTCCGTTCCGGGCCTGGGCCGCGAGGTGTTCCAGGCCGTGGGGCGCAGCGACTACCCCGTCATCCAGGCCGCCACGGTCTACCTGGCGGCCCTCACCATGGTCATCAACCTGATTACCGACCTGCTGTACCGCTGGGTCGATCCCCGGGTGGTGTTCCAGTGAGCGCGCTGCTGTCCGAGCCGCTGCCCCAGGCGCAGGTCGAGGCCCTGCCGCGCTCCCCGGGCACCTGGGCCCAGGCCTGGGCCCGGCTGCGGCGCGACCGCGTGGGCCTGGCCTCGCTCGCCGTGGTGCTGGCCTTCATGGTGCTCGTGCTGCTGGCGCAGGCCGGCCTGGTGGCCCGCCACTGGCAGCAGGAGGTGGGCGTGCCTTTCGCCCCGCCCACCCTGCTGGGCGCGGACCCGGCGGCCAAGGCCCAGCGCAGCGAGGAGAAGCTGCCGGTGGACGACATCTCCGCCGTGGACCCGCTCGCCCCGCGCTACGCCGAGTGGGCGCGGCGTGCGGCCCAGGTGAAGACCGTCGAGGCCCCGCGCCAGCTCACGCTGCCCCTGGGCGGCGACCGCCTGGGCCGCGACGTGCTCGCCAAGGCGATCAAGGGCGCGCAGGTGTCCATCCTGGTGGGCATCTTCGCGGCGCTGCTGGCCACGGTGGTGGGCACGCTGCTGGGTGCGCTGGCCGGCTACTTCGGCGGCTGGATCGACGACGCGCTGGAGTGGCTCTACAACGTGTTCACCGCCGTGCCCTACATCCTGCTGATCTTCGCGCTGGCCGCGGTGTTCAAGTCGGGGCCGCTCTCGCGCAGCCTGGACGGCACGCTGGTGCCCGTGGTCGTGATCCTCGGCGTGGTCGGCTGGACCGGCATCTACCGCCTGGTGCGGGCCGAGTACATCAAGCACCGTTCGCGCGAGTACGTGCGGGCCGCGGAGGCCATCGGTGCGGGCCATCTCTCGCGCATGTTCGGCCACATCCTGCCCAACGTGAGCCACGTGGTGCTGGTGCAGCTGAGCCTGTCGGTGGTGGGCTTCATCAAGGCCGAGGTGATCCTGTCCTTCCTCGGCATGGGCGTGCCCATCGACATGGTCAGCTGGGGCACCATGCTGAACGAGGCCCAGACCGAGCTGGTGCTGGGCAAGTGGTGGCAGCTCGCCGCCGCCACCGCCTTCATGGCGGTCTTCGTCACCGCCTTCGCGCTGCTCACCGACGCGCTGCGCGACGCGATGGACCCCAAGCTGCGCTGAAGGCATGCCCATGGACGACAAGCTGATCGAGATCCGCGACCTGCGCGTGGGCTTCCGCATGGGGGGCGAACGCTTCGAGGCGGTGCGTGGCGTGAGCTTCGACATCCCCGCCAACACCACCGTGGCCCTGGTGGGCGAATCGGGCAGCGGCAAGAGCGTGAGCGCGATGAGCATCGTGCGCCTGCTGCCGCCCAACGCCGAGGTCGACCCGGCCAGCCGCATCCTGCTGCGCGGCCGCGACCTGGCGCAGGCCTCGCCCGAGGAGATGCGCCGCCTGCGCGGCAAGGAGATTTCCGTCGTCTTCCAGGAGCCCATGAGTTCGCTCAATCCGGTGCTCACGGTGGGCGCGCAGGTGGCCGAGGTGCTGCGCATTCACACCGACCTGGGCGCGCGCGCCGCGCGCGACCGCAGCCTGGAGCTGCTGGACGAGGTCGGCATCCCCGAGGCGCGGGCCCGGCTGGACGCCTACCCGCACGAGCTCTCGGGCGGCCAGCAGCAGCGCGTGATGATCGCCATCGCGATCGCCTGCGAACCGCAGCTGCTGATCGCCGACGAGCCCACCACCGCGCTGGACGTCACCGTGCAGCGCCAGGTGGTGGACCTGCTCGCCCGGCTGCAGCAGCGGCACCGCATGAGCATGCTGTTCATCAGCCACGACCTGGGGCTGGTGGGCGAGGTGGCGCGCGAGGTGGTGGTGATGCGCCACGGCGAGGTGCGAGAGGCCGGCCCGGTGCAGCGCATCTTCGACGCGCCCCAGGACGCCTACACCCGCGCGCTCCTGGCCTGCCGTCCGCGCCTGGACGCCCGCCCGCGCCGCCTGCCGGTGATCGACGACATCATGGCCAGCAAGCCGGTGGACACGCGCGAGCGTCCCAGCCGGCCCGCCGAGGGCGAGCCGCTGGTCCAGGTCCAGGGGCTGCGCAAGGCCTACCGCCTGCGCACCGGCCTGCTGCGCCGGCGCGAGGTGGAGGCCGTGCGCGACGCCGACTTCAGCCTGCACCGCGGCCGCACGCTGGGCGTGGTGGGCGAGTCGGGGTCGGGCAAGACCACGCTGGGCATGATGCTCACGCGGCTCACCCAGGCCAGCGCCGGCCGCATCCTGTTCGAGGGCCAGGACCTGGCCACCCTGGGCCCGCGCGCGCTGCAGCCGCTGCGCCGCCGCATCCAGATCATCTTCCAGAACCCCTACGCCAGCCTGAACCCGCGCTTCTCCATCGGCCAGATCCTGATGGAGCCCATGCGCATCCACGGCATCGGCGCGAACGAGGACGAGCGCGCGCGGCTGGCCCTGGGCTGGTTGCGCAAGGTGGGCCTGCCGGCGGAGGCCTTCGGCAAGTACCCGCACGAATTTTCCGGGGGCCAGCGCCAGCGCATCGCCATCGCCCGCTGCCTCACGCTGCAGCCCGAGATCATCGTCTGCGACGAGAGCGTCAGCGCGCTGGACGTCAGCGTGCAGGCCACGGTGCTCAACCTGCTGCTGGACCTGCAGGAGGAATTCGGCCTCAGCTACGTGTTCATCAGCCATGACCTGGCCGTGGTGAAGTACATGGCCGACGACATCCTGGTCATGAACAAAGGCGAGATCGTCGAGCGCGGCGAGGCCGGCGCGATCTACGCCAACCCGCAGCATCCCTACACGCGGCAGCTGCTTGCCGCCATCCCGCGCGGCCTGGCCGCGCATGCCCCCGCCCGCGCCGCCGCATGACGAACCGAGCCCTTCGCCTCCTGTCCCGGCCCGCGCTCGCCGCGGGCCTGTTCCTCGGGCTGGCCGCGCCCCTGCTGCCCGGCATCGCGGTGGGCCAGGCGCGGGCTGCCGCAGCGGCGCCGGCGCAGGTGCAGGTGCTGCGACAGCGCATCACCAAGGCCGACGAGCTGCCCCGCTTCAGCTACCCGGTGCAGGGCAGCGTGGAAGCGCTAGTGCGCGACCCGCAGAAATTCGCCGCCTTCTCCGGGGCCGTGCAGCGTGACACGCAGTCCGTGCTGGACCGCTACGACATCGCCGAGAAGTCCACCCACCGCCAGCTGCTGAACACCCTGGCCCAGGCGGCCCTGCTGGAAGAGCGCTGGGACGATGCCCTGCACCTGGCCGACGAGATTCGCACCCTGCAGGAAAAGCCCGCCGAGCGCCTGCTCACCGGCCTGCAGCTGCGCGCCATCGTCGCGGCCGCGCGCAAGGTCGGCAACCGGCGCTCGCCGGAGTTCGCGGCCGAGGTCGGACGGCAGCTCGCGGCGGCCCTGGAGCCGCTGCCCTTCCTGGTGGTGCGCAACGACATCCAGGGCGCCAAGGCCTCGGCCGAGCAGATCGGCGAAGGCCTGGCGATGGGCTCGGTGCGCAACGTGCTGCAGCCGGTGGCCGACCGCAGCGGCGCGCTCAGCTCCGACCTCGCGCCCGGCGTCATCTCCACGCGCTACGTGCTGGAGTACGTGCTGCCCCTGAAGGAGGTCTTCGCCGCCACCTACAAGGCCTACCTCGCCGCGCACAAGGTCGACAAGCCCGACATCTGGGCGGCACGCGACGCGGCCTTGCCGCCGGGCCGCAACTTCACGCCGGTCAAGGTCGTGATCTGGGACAGCGGGGTGGACACTTCGCTGTTTCCTGGCCGCCTGGTCGAACGGGACGGCCAGCCCGCCTTCATCGCCTTCGACCTGGAGGCCAGGCCCTCCGCCTCGCCGCTGCGGCCCATCCCGCCCGCGCTGCTGCCGCGGCTGGATGCGCTGCAGGCGCGCAGCAAGGGCCTGTCCGACCTGCGCTCCAACATCGACAGCCCGGAGGCGGCGGCCGTGCGCACGCTGCTGTCCACCCTCACGCCCGAGCAGTACAAGACGGTGATCGAGGAGCTTCGCCTGGTGGGCAACTACCAGCATGGCACCCACGTGGCCGGCATCGCGGCCGCCGGCAACCCCTACATCCGGCTCGCCAACGCGCGCATCGAGTTCGGCCACACGCTGCTGCCCGATCCCTGCCCGACGCCGTCGCTGGAAGCGCGCACGACCGACAACTTCGCGCGCTACGCCGATTTCATCCGCGGCACCGGCGCCCGCGTGGTCAACATGAGCTGGGGCGGCAACCTGCGCGCCTACGAGGTCGAACTGGAGCAGTGCCAGATCGGCAAGGACCTGCGGGAGCGGCGCGAGATCGCGCGCCGCTATTTCGAGGCCCACCTCAAGGCGCTCACCCAGGCCATGGCCGCTCTGCCCGAGGTGCTGTTCGTGGCCTCGGCGGGCAACAGCGGCAACGACCCCAGCTTCCAGGACGCCTACCCCTCGGGCATCGTGCTGCCCAACCTGGTGGTGGTGGGCGCGGTCGACCAGGCCGGCGACGAAACCGGCTTCACCAGCTACGGCCCCACGGTCGCCCTGCACGCCAACGGCTACCAGGTCGACAGCGTGGTGCCGGGCGGGCGCCACATCGCCTTCTCGGGCACCTCCATGGCCGCCCCGCAGGTGACCAACCTCGCGGCCAAGCTGCTGGCCGTGAACCCCGCGCTCAAGCCGGCCGAGCTCATCGCCCTGATGCGCCAGACCGCCGACCGCTCTGAAGACGGGCGCCGCGTGCTGATCGATCCGAAGAAGGCGCTGGCGCAAGCCGGCGCAGCGCTGTGACCGGCCTGCGCCGCCGCACCCTGTTGCTGGCCCTGGGCGGGGCCGGCACCTGGCCCGCCGCGTTCGCCGCCGGCCCGGCCGACCCTGCGGACGCGGCCGAGGTCCCGCCCGCCGTGATGCTGCACGGGCTGTTCCAGCGCTACTGGGAAGCGCAGGCCCGGCGCCATCCCGAAGAGGCCACGCTGCGCGGCGACCTGCGCTACAACGACCGCTGGACCGACACCTCGCTCGCGGCCCGGGCGGAGGAGGACGCGGCCGTGCGCGGCTGGCTGGCCGAGGCACGGGCCATCCCGCGCGAGGCCTTGCCGCCGGTCGACCAGGTCTCCCTGGACCTCTTCGTGCGCCGCCTGCAGGACGCCGTCGAAGGGCAGGCCTTCACCGGCTGGCGCGGCATGCTCATCGGCAGCATGGGTGGCCCGCAGGTGGACCTGTCCGGCTTCCTGCAGCGCGTGCCCGTGGACACCCTGGCCCAGGCCGAAGCGCTGCTGCTGCGCCTGGCACGCTACCCCGCGGTGGTCGAGGGCCAGCTCGCGCAGTTGCGCGAGGGCATGGCGCTGGGCTGGGTCAGCCCGCGCGAGGTGCTGCGCCGTGCACTGGCGCAGCTGGACGAGCAGCTCGCCCAGCCGGTGCAGACGGGCCCCTGGTTCGAGCCGCTGCGGCGCCTGGGTGCGGCCATCCCGGCCGCCGAGCAGCAGCGCCTGCGTACCGCCGCGGCCGGGCAGATCGAGACCCGCGTGGTGCCCGCGCTGCGCGCCCTGCGCGCCTTCATGGCCGACACCTACCTGCCGCGTGCGCCCGAGCAGGGCGCACTGGCGAGCTACCCCGGCGGCGAGAACGCCTATGCCTTCGTCGCCCGCACCTCGACCACCACGTCGCTCGCGCCGCGCGAGATCCACGAGATCGGCCTGCGCGAATTGGCTTCGCTGCGTGCCGAGATGGAAACGGTGATGCGCAGCACCGGCTTCCGCGGTGAATTCAGCGCCTACGTCGCCCAGCTGCTGGCCGACCCGCACCAGTACCACGAGAGCCCGCAGGCGCTGCTGGCCGGCTACCGCGACATCGCCAAGCGCCTGGACGCCCAGCTGCCGCGGCTGTTCGCGGAGCTGCCGCGCATCCCCTACGGCGTGAAGGCCATGCCCGCGCACATGGGCCCCGACACGGCCGAGTACTACGAGAGCCCGGCCCTGGACGGCAGCCGCGCCGGCTTCTTCAATGCCAATGCCGTGGGCTTCCGCAGCCGGCCCAAGTGGCGCATGGCCACCCTGGTGGCCCACGAGGCGGTGCCCGGCCACCACCTGCAGATCGCGCGCGCCATGGAACTGCGCGGCCTGCCCGAGTTCCGCCGCGAGGCCGGCTACACCGCCTTCGTCGAGGGCTGGGCCGTGTACGCCGAAACCCTGGCGCGCGAGGTCGGCATGTACGAGGAGCCGACCAGCCTGTTCGGGCACCTGCAGTGGCGCGCCTTCCGCGCGGCGCGGCTGGTGGTGGACACCGGCCTGCAGACCGAGGGCTGGAGCCGGCAGCGCGCCATCGATTTCATGGTCGAGCGCACCGGCATGGACAGGTCCTTCGTGGAGTCGGAGGTCGACCGCTACATCTCCGACCCCGGCCAGGCACTGGGCTACATGGTGGGCGCGCTGCGCTTCAAGGCCTTGCGCGAGCAGGCCCATGCCGCCCTGGGCGAGCGCTTCGACCTGCGCCGCTTCCACAACCTGGTGCTGGACAGCGGCGCCCTGCCGCTGGACGTGCTGGAGCACCAGGTGCAGGCCTGGATCGCGGCCGAGAAGCAGCACGCGGCCTGAGGCCGCGCGCGCCTGCTACTTGCCGAGCTCGAAGGCCGGCAGCTTCCTGGGCACGGGCAGGTTCTTCAGCGTGGCGTACACCGGCATGCCGCCCTTGTAGGCCGGGTAGTCCTCGCCCTGGATCAGGGGCTTGAGGTAGGCCTTGCACTTGTCGGTGATGCCGAAGCCGTCGCGCTTGATGAAGCTGCGCGGCATGAACTTTTCCACGTTCGCCACCTTGGCCAGCGGCGCCACGCCGATCCTGTAGCGGTAGGGCGCGTCCGAGAGGCGGTCGATGGTGGGCATCACCGCGTTGTGGCCCTGCAGTGCGAGCTTCACCGCCGCGGCGCCCAGCTCCCAGGCGTGCTTCACGTCGGTCTTGCTGGCGATGTGGCGCGCGGCGCGCTGCAGGTAGTCGGCCACCGCCCAGTGGAACTTGTGGCCCAGCGTGTCCTTGATCATGTTCGCGACCACCGGGGCCGCACCGCCGAGCTGGGCATGGCCGAAGGCGTCCTGGCTGCCCTGCTCGGCGAGGAAGTGCCCGTCCGGGTAGTGGCAGCCTTCCGACACCACCACCGTCACGTAGCCGTGTTCCTTCACCAGCCTGTCCACGCGGGCGAGGAATTTCTGCGGGTCGAACTCGATCTCGGGGAACAGAACGACGACGGGGATGCCATGGTCCTCGATGAGGCCCCCGGCCGCCGCGATCCAGCCCGCATGGCGGCCCATCACTTCCAGCACGAAGACCTTGGTCGAGGTCTTGGCCATGGAGCGCACGTCGAAGGACGCCTCCAGCGCCGACACCGCCACGTACTTGGCCACCGAGCCGAAGCCCGGGCAGCAGTCGGTGATGGGCAGGTCGTTGTCCACCGTCTTGGGCACGTGGATGGCCTGGATGGGGTAGCCCATGGCCTCGGACAGCTGGCTCACCTTGTAGCAGGTGTCGGCCGAGTCGCCGCCGCCGTTGTAGAAGAAATAGCCGATGTCGTGCGCGCGGAAGACCTCGATCAGCCGCTCGTACTCGCGCCGGTGGGTCTCCAGCGACTTGAGCTTGTAGCGGCAGGAGCCGAAGGCCCCCGAGGGCGTGGAGCGCAGCGCGGCGATCGTGGCGGCGCTCTCGCGGCTGGTGTCGATCAGGTCCTCGGTGAGGGCGCCGATGATGCCGTTGCGCCCGGCGTAGACCTTGCCGATGCGGTCGCGGTGCGCACGCGCCGTCTGGATCACGCCGCAGGCCGAGGCGTTGATGACGGCGGTGACGCCGCCGGACTGGGCATAGAACGCGTTCTTCTTCTGCGTCTTCGTGGCCATGGGGCCTCCCTGGTGTGCTTACTTCGCGTGGTAGGCCGTGACGCGCTCGACCTCGTTCTTCGAGCCGAGCACCACGGACACGCGCTCGTGCAGCGACTGCGGCTGGATGTCCAGGATGCGCTCGCGCCCGTTGGTGGCCGCGCCACCCGCCTGCTCCACGACCCAGGCCATGGGGTTGGCCTCGTACATCAGGCGCAGCTTGCCGGGCTTGTTGGGTTCGCGCTTGTCCCAGGGGTACATGAACACGCCGCCACGGGTCAGGATGCGGTGCACGTCCGCCACCATGGAGGCGATCCAGCGCATGTTGAAGTCCTTGCCGCGCGGGCCGTCCTTGCCGGCCAGGCATTCGTCGATGTAGCGGCGCACCGGCTCGTCCCAGTGCCGCATGTTGCTCATGTTGATCGCGAATTCCTTGGTGTCGGCCGGGATGCGCACGTTCTCGTCGGTGAGCACGAAGGAACCCTGTTCGCGGTCCAGCGTGAACACCGCCACGCCATGGCCGGTGGTCAGCACCAGCGTGGTCTGCGGGCCGTAGATGCAATACCCGGCGGCGACCTGCCGGGTGCCCGGCTGCAGGAAGTCCTGTTCGGTCACGCCGGCCTGGCCTTCGGGCTTCTTCAGCACGCTGAAGATGGTGCCGATGCTGACGTTGACGTCGATGTTGGAGGAGCCGTCCAGCGGGTCGAACAGCAGCAGGTACTCGCCCTGCGGGTAGCGGTTGGGCACCAGGTAGATGCCATCCATCTCCTCGCTGGCCATGGCCGCGAGGTGGCCGCCCCACTCGTTGGCCTCGATCAGCACCTCGTTGGCGATGATGTCCAGCTTCTTCTGCACCTCGCCCTGCACGTTCTCGCTCTCGGCGCTGCCCAGCACGCCGCCCAGGGCGCCCTTGTTCACCGCGTGGCTGATGCCCTTGCAGGCCCGGGCCACGATCTCGACGAGCAGCCGCAGCTCGGCGGACAGGTGGCCTTGGACGCGCTGCTTCTCGACGAGCCAGCGGGTGAGGGAGATGCGTTGCGCCATGGGAATCGGGCTCCTTTGCGGGGGGTCAGTCGGCCAGCGCGCGGGTGACCACCTCGCGCACGTCGTTGGAGAGTTCGGGCCGCGCGGCCACGCGGGCGATGGCCTCGCGCGCGGCGCTGCGCAGCGGCTCGGCCAGCTTGCGCCAGCGGTCCATGGCGCGCGCCAGGCGGGCGGCCACCTGCGGGTTCATGGCGTCCAGCTCGATCACCTTGTCGCTCCAGAACACGTAGCCCGCGGCGTCGGCGCGGTGGAAGCCGCCGGGGTTGGCATTGCAGTAGGTGGTGATCACGCTGCGCGCGCGGTTGGGGTTGCGCAGGCTGAAGTCCGGGTGCTGCACCAGCTGGCGCACCAGCGGCAGGATGTTGCCGCCGCGGTCGGGCGCGCCGGCCTGCAGCGCGAACCACTTGTCCAGCACCAGCGGCTCGTGGCGGAACATGGCGTGGAAGCGCTGCAGCGCGTTCGCCGCCAGCGGGTGGCCGCTGATCACCAGCGCCGACAGCGCGTTGAAGCGGTCGGTCATGTTGGACGCGTCCTTGAAGCGCTGCAGGGCCTTGCCCGGCCACACCGTGTCGCCCTGGTGGACCGCGGCCACGCACAGGTGCGTGAGCGCCAGGCCCGCGAGCGCGCGTCGGCCCACCGAGACCGGGTCCGGCTGGTAGGCGCCGTTGTCCTTGTGGGCCTCGTAGGCCCATTCCCAGTCCTCGCGCAGCGCCAGCGCCAGCTGCAGGCGCATGGCCTCGCGCACGGCGTGCACGCGCTGCGGGTCCACCACGGGCAGCTGCTCGGCGATGTAGGTTTCCGAGGGCAGGGTGAGTGCCAGGTCCTTGAAGGCGGCGTCCAGCTGGGGGTGGCGCAGCACGCTGCGCATGGCCTCCACGTAGGGCGCGTCCAGCTGCAGGGCGGCCGGCGCCAGGCCCTCCTGTGCGATGAAGCCCAGGGCACGGGCCAGGCCCAGGCGCTGCCCGGCTTCCCAGCGGTTGAAGGGGTCGCTGTCGTGCGCGAGCAGGGCCAGCAGCTGGGCGTCGGTGTACTCGATGTCCAGGATGACCGGGGCCGAGAAGCCGCGCAGGATGGACGGCACCGGCTCGGCGGCCAGGCCCGTGAAGCTGAGCGTCTCGCTGGCCTGTGTGAGCACGTGCAGGCGGCTGGCCGTCTCCTGGCCGTCGGCGCCCACCAGGCCCAGGGCCACCGGGATGACGAAGGGGTCCTTGTCGGGCTGGCCGGGCGTGGGCGCGCAGGATTGCGCCAGCGTGAGCGTGTAGCTGCCGGTGGCCGCGTCCCAGTGGCCGCTGGCCTTCACGCGCGGCGTGCCGGCCTGGCTGTACCAGCGCTTGAACTGCGGCAGCAGGGCGGCCAGCTGCGAGCCGGGGTTGGCGTCGGCGATGGCCTGGGCGAAGTCGTCGCAGGTCACGGCCTGGCCGTCATGGCGCTCGAAGTACAGCTTCATGCCGGCGGCGAAGCCCTCGCGGCCCACCAGGGTCTGCATCATTCGCACGACCTCGGCGCCCTTCTCGTAGATGGTGACCGTGTAGAAGTTGTTGATCTCCAGGTACTGGTCGGGCCGCACCGGGTGGGCCATGGGGCCCGCGTCCTCCGGGAACTGCGCGGTGCGCAGCACGCGCACGTCCTCGATGCGCTTGACGGCGCGCGCCGAGGGCGAGCCCGCCAGGTCCATGCTGAACTCCTGGTCGCGGAAGACGGTGAGGCCCTCCTTGAGCGAGAGCTGGAACCAGTCGCGGCAGGTGATGCGGTTGCCGGTCCAGTTGTGGAAGTACTCGTGGCCGACGACGGACTCGATGTTGAGGAAGTCCATGTCGGTCGCCGTGGCCTGGCTGGCGAGCAGCAGCTTCGTGTTGAAGATGTTCAGGCCCTTGTTCTCCATCGCCCCCATGTTGAAGTCGCTGGTGGCGACGATCATGAAGCGCTCCAGGTCCAGCGGCAGGCCGAAGCGGGCCTCGTCCCAGGCGATGGAGGCCATGAGCGAGTTCATCGCGTGCTCGGTCTTGTCCAGGTCGCCGGGCCGCACGAAGATCTGCAGCAGGTGCTCGCGGCCGTTGCGCGCCGTGATGCGCTGCTCGCGCGCGACCAGCTGGCCGGCCACCAGCGCGAACAGGTAGCTGGGCTTGCGGTGCGGGTCCACCCACTTGGCGAAGTGGCGGCCGTCCTCCAGCTCGCCCTGGTCCACCAGGTTGCCGTTGGACAGCAGCACGGGGTACTTCTTCTTGTCCGCGCGAAGCGTGACCGTGTAGCTGGCCATCACGTCCGGACGGTCCAGGAAGTAGGTGATGCGGCGGAAGCCCTCGGCCTCGCACTGCGTGAAGAAGCTGTCGTTGCTGGTGTACAGCCCCATCAGCTTGGTGTTCTTGGCCGGCGCGCAGGTGGTGAAGATCTCCAGCTCGAAGGGCTCGTGGCCCTCGGGCAGGTTCTCCAGCACCAATTGGTTGCCGTCCAGCTTGAAGGAGGTGCCCTGGCCGTTGACCAGCACGCGCGCCAGGTTCAGCTCCTCGCCGTCCAGGCGCAGGGGCTGCGCCGCAACTTCGGGGTTGCGGCGCACCTTCATGCGGTTGAGCACCCGGGTCTTCACCGGGTCCAGGTCGAAGCAGAGCTCGACGGTCTCGATCCAGTAGGCAGGCGCCTGGTAGTCGGCGCGGTAGATCACGTGGTTCTGGCCTTCACGCATGGAACGCTCCTGAATGTGCCACCCTGGGCGGGCGCCCGGGGCGGGAATGGCTCGGTCAGACGCCCTGCTTGAGGGACGCCTCGATGAACGCGTCGAGGTCGCCGTCCAGCACCTTCTGGGTGTTGGAGATCTCGACGTTGGTGCGCAGGTCCTTGATGCGGCTCTGGTCGAGCACGTAGCTGCGGATCTGGTGGCCCCAGCCGACATCGGTCTTGGTGGCTTCCAGCTTCTGCTGCTCTTCCATGCGCTTGCGCATCTCGTGGTCGTACAGCCGCGAGCGCAGGCGCTTCCAGGCCACGTCGCGGTTGCTGTGCTGCGAACGGCTGTCCTGGCACTGAACCACGATGTTGGTCGGGATGTGCGTCAGGCGCACCGCGGAGTCGGTCTTGTTGATGTGCTGGCCGCCCGCGCCCGAGGCGCGGTAGGTGTCCACCCGCACGTCCGCCGGGTTGATGTCGATCTCGATCGAGTCGTCGATCTCCGGGTACACGAACACCGAGGCGAAGCTGGTGTGGCGGCCACCCGCGGAGTCGAAGGGCGACTTGCGCACCAGGCGGTGCACGCCGGTCTCGGTGCGCAGCAGGCCGTAGGCGTGGTCGCCCTCGATCTTGATGGTCGCGCCCTTGATGCCCGCCGTGTCGCCGGGGGACTCGTCCTCGACCGTGGTCTTGAAGCCCTTGCGCTCGGCGTACTTCAGGTACTGGCGCAGCAGCATGCTGGCCCAGTCGCAGGCCTCGGTGCCGCCGGCGCCGGCCTGGATGTCCAGGAAGCAGTTCAGCGGGTCGGCCGGGTTGTTGAACATCCGGCGCAGCTCGAGCTTCTCCACGTCCTGCGCCAGGCGCTCGGCGTCGGCTTCCAGGGTCTCGAGGCCGGCTTCATCGCCTTCCTCGCGGCTCATCTCGAAGAGCTCGGTGTTGTCCGAGAGGTCGCGCGTGAGGTTGGACAGCGTGACGACGATGTCGTCCAGCAGCTTCTTCTCGCGCCCCAGTTCCTGGGCCTTCTTGGGGTCGTTCCAGACCGAAGGGTCCTCGAGCGAGGCGTTGACCGTCCTCAGGCGTTCCGACTTGGCATCGAAGTCAAAGATACCCCCGGAGGGCTTGGGTCCGTGCGCCCAGGTCGGCGAGCCGCGCGCCGATCTGGTTGATGCGTTCTGCTTCCATTTTGCGAAAGATCCGGAAAAGGGCCGGATTTTCGCACGAGGGACAGCCCTGCCGCAGGGCTACTGCCTGAAGGCGCCCAGACGGGCCTGGGCCCCGCGGTTGCCCATGGTCGCGGCCCGCTCCAGCCAGCGCACCGCCTGGGTGGCGTCGCGCGGCACGGTGCTGCCTTCCAGGTAGGCCACGCCCAGGAAATAGCTCATCTCGCCGCGGCCGAAGCGGATGCCCTCGGGCGTGGACTTGCCCGATCGCTTGACCACCGCGGGCACGTCGCCGCGGCCGTCGGCATAGGCCTGCATCTGGCGCACCGTGGTGGCGAAGAACTGGTCACGCGCGGCCGTGGCGGCCGGGCGCGCCGCGGGAGGGAGGCTGGCGAGCAGCTCGTCGGCCAGCACGGGCAGGGATTCGAAGGGCGTCATGCCGCCCATCATCTTCGGCGAGTACCAGGCGTGCAGCATCACCCGGTCCAGCGGCAGCAGGCCGTCGATCTTCCAGGGGAAGTAGCTCAGCACGGTCTGGCCGGCCGGGTGGCCGCGCACGCCCATCACGTGCATGGACTCGTGGTAGGCGCAGCGCCAGGCGTCGCGGTCGCGCATCTGCACCAGCGCGGTGTCGATGCGGGTCTCGGTGCGGAAGTCCAGGAAGGTGACGCAGGGCTGGTTGTCCTCCAGCGCGGTGTCGGGCAGCACCTCCACCACCAGGTTGGCCTGGTCGGCCTCGGGCGTGCCGGTGACCTCGACCAGCTTCACGCCGGCTTCGCCCGTGACGGTGCGCAGGGCCTGCATCATGTGGTCGTGGTGGGCGGCGGCGGTGGCGCCGGTGAAGCGCACCTTGATGTCGTTCTCCCATCGAACGATGCGCGTGGGCGTGCCGCTCTGGTGCCACAGCACCTCCCACAGCGTCTGCAGCCCCTGGTCGAAATCATCGGCCAGCGCCGCGCAGGGCAGCATGGCCAGCCCCAGCAACAGTCCCCAACAAGTCCTACGCATCCGTCACCCCGCACACACTTGGTGACGCCAGTCTCGGGTAGGACGGGTCCTACCTCAAGGGCTCGCAGCTCTGCGTTGATGAAAGCGGCCCGCAGCGGTAATTTTTCGCGCCGGATGGGCAGCGCGGGCCCGTGTTCACTCGGCCAGGAAGGCTTCCAGGAGCCGCGCCAGGGCCTCGGGCTGGTCATGGTGCAGCATGTGGCCGGCATCCTCGATGCGGGCGATGCGGCAGTCGGGCACCGATTTGAGGCGCTCGTGGTACTCATCCAGGGTGTAACGGCCCTGCCACCATTGCGTCAGGCTGTCGTCGCTGGCCTCCACCGCCAGCACCGGCGCCGTGATGCATTTGTAGATCTCCAGCACCTCGTCGACCCGGAACAGCTGGGCGTTGGTGATCTTGTGGGCGGCGTCGCCCATGATGTGCCAGGTGCCCTGGGCGTCGGTGCGGGCCCAATGGCTGGCCAGCCAGTCGGCCTTGCGCGGGTCCAGCCGGCGGTTGGTCTTCATGAGGCGGCGCGCCACGCCGCCCAGGTCGTCGTAGGCCTTGAGCGCCAGCTCGCCCCGGTGCAGGGCCTTGAGCTCGTCCATCCACTTGGCATAGCGCTTGGGCGCCTGCGAGGGGCGGGTGGCCGCCATGCCGAAGCCCTCCAGGTTCACCAGCTTGCGGATGCGCTCCGGCCGCGAGCCGGTGTAGAGCATGGCGATGTTGCCGCCCATGCTGTGGCCCACCAGGTCCACCGGCTGGCCGTCGGCGTAGTGGTCCAGCAGGAAGTCCAGGTCGGCCAGGTAGTCGGGGAACCAGTAGTTGTCGGTGGGCGCGGCCTCGGTCAGGCCGTAGCCGCGCCAGTCGGGCGCGATCACGTAATGGTCGGCCGAGAAGGCGTCGACCATGAACTGCCAGGAGGCAGCCACGTCCATCCAGCCGTGCACCAGCACCAGGGGCACCTTGCCCGGGCCGGGCTGGCCCCAGGTGCGCACGTGGTAGCGCAGGTGGCGGATCGGGACAAACTCGCTGCGCGAGGCCAGGCGGACTTGGTACATTGCCCCGCAATGATAAGGAGGCAGGCCATGGACGGCAGTCAAGCCAGGGACAACTGGGCCGCGATGCACGCGGGTTTCCGCTGGGCGGTGCCGGCGCACTTCAACATGGCGCAGGCCTGCAACCGCCGCTGGTCCGAGGCCCCCGATGCGGGCACGCGGGTCGCCGTGATCGCGCACGGGGCGCCCGAGGGCCGCCGCGTGCTGACCCATGCGGACCTGCGCCGCCAGGCCGATGCGCTGTCCCATGCGCTCGCGGCCCTGGGCGTGCGGCGCGGCGAGCGCGTGGCCATCGTGCTGCCGCAGCGCTTTGAGACGGCGGTCGCCTACATGGCGGTGTTGCAGATGGGCGCCGTCGCGATGCCGCTGTCCATCCTCTTCGGGCCCGAGGCGCTGGAGTACCGGCTGCGCAACAGCGACAGCGTGGTCGCGATCTGTGATGCCAGCGCCGCCGCGGCCCTGGCCGAGGTGCGGCCCCAGTGTCCCGCGCTGCGCTGCGTGGTCGGCGTGGACGGCGCCCCCGGCACGGACGCCGACTGGGAGGCCCTGCTGGCCCCGCACCGCGACCCGTTCGCGCTGGTGGACACGCGCGCCGACGAGGGCGCGGTGCTGATCTACACCAGCGGCACCACCGGGCCGCCCAAGGGCGCGCTCATCCCCCACCAGGCGCTGATCGGCAACCTGCCGGGATTCATCTGCAGCCAGAACTGGTTCGGCTTCCCGCCCACGGCCGGGGAGGGGGCGGTCCCCACAGCGGGCACGGCCCGGTCAGCGGGGCTCCAGAACACGTCCGTGTTCTGGAGCCCCGCTGACTGGGCCTGGACGGGCGGGCTGATGGACGCCCTGCTGCCCGCCCTGTACTTCGGCCGGCCCATCGTGGCCTTCAACGGCCGCTTCAGCCCCGAACTGGCCTTCACGCTGATGCAGGCGCACGGCGTCACGCACAGCTTCCTGTTCCCGACCGCGCTCAAGGCGATGATGAAGGCCTTCCCCGAGCCGCGCAGGCAGTTCCGCCTGCGCCTGCAGGGGCTGATGAGCGCGGGCGAGGCGGTGGGCGACGCCGTCTTCCACTGGTGCCGCGAGCAGCTCGGGGTCACGGTGAACGAGATGTTCGGCCAGACCGAGATCAACTACGTGGTCGGCAACTGCGCCATGAACGGCGACACGGAGGGCGGCGTGGGCTGGCCGGCGCGCCCGGGCAGCATGGGCCGGCCCTACCCGGGCCACCGCGTGGCCGTCATCGACGAGGAGGGCCGCGAGTGCCCGCCCGGCGTGCCGGGCGACGTGGCGGTGAACCGCTACGACGTGCACGGCCAGCCCGACCCGATCTTCTTCCTGGGCTACTGGCGCAACGAGGGCGCCACCGCCGGCAAGTACACGGGCGACTGGTGCCGCACCGGCGACCTCGCCCTGCGCGACGAGGCGGGCTACCTCTGGTACCAGGGCCGGGCCGACGACGTGTTCAAGGCGGCGGGCTACCGCATCGGCCCGAGCGAGATCGAGAACTGCCTGGTCAAGCACCCGGCGGTGGCCAACGCCGCCGTGGTGCCCAAGCCGGACCGCGAGCGCGGCGCGCTGGTGAAGGCCTACGTGGTGCTGGCGCCCGACGCCGCGGCACGGCGCTCGGCCGCGCCGGCCGGTTTCGAGGCGGACCTGGTGGCGCAGCTGCAGGCGCACGTGAAGGGCCGGCTCGCGCCCTACGAGTACCCCAAGGAGATCGAGTTCATCGAGCAGCTGCCCATGACGACCACCGGCAAGGTGCAGCGGCGCATCCTGCGGCTGCAGGAGGAGGAGCGGGCGCGCGGGCGCGCCTGACCGGGTGGGCGCGGCGCGGCCCCTGCGCCCGCCCGCTAAGATTCCGTCCATG
Source organism: Ramlibacter aquaticus (assembly GCF_015159745.1). GTDB lineage: Bacteria > Pseudomonadota > Gammaproteobacteria > Burkholderiales > Burkholderiaceae_C > Ramlibacter > Ramlibacter aquaticus. The sequence continues at coordinate 29,537 of NZ_JADDOJ010000046.1, forward strand.
AACACGATCCAACTCGGCCAGAGCGACCTGCACGTCACGCCCATCTGCCTGGGCACCATGACCTTCGGCGAACAGGTGGACGAGGCCAGCGCCCACGCCATCCTGGACCGCAGCCTCGCGCGCGGCATCAACTTCATCGACACCGCCGAGATGTACTCGGTGCCCGCCCGCGCCGAGACCTATGGCGCCACCGAGACCATCATCGGCAACTGGCTGCGCAAGACGCCGGGTGCGCGCCAGAAGCTCGTGATCGCCACCAAGGTGGCCGGCCCCTCGCGCGGCATGCCCTGGGTGCGCGAGGGCAGCGGCATGACGGCGGCCGACATCGTGGCCTCCTGCGAGGCCTCGCTCAAGCGCCTGGGCGTGGAGACCATCGACCTCTACCAGATTCACTGGCCCGAGCGCAACGTGCCGGCCTTCGGCACCATGTACTACGACCCCGCCAAGGAGCGCAGCCAGACGCCCATCCTGGCGCAGCTGGAGGCGATGGCGACGCTGGTGAAGCAGGGCAAGGTGCGGCACATCGGCCTGTCCAACGAGACGCCCTACGGCGTGCACGAGTTCGTGCGCCTGGCCGAGCAGCACGGCCTGCCGCGCGTGGCGACGGTGCAGAACCCCTACTGCCTGGTCAACCGCGTGCTGGAGAACGGCCTGGACGAAACCATGCACCGCCTGCAGGTCTCGCTGCTGGCCTACTCGCCGCTGGGCTTCGGCCTGCTGACCGGCAAGTACGACGACAGCGGCATCGAGGGCCCGGCCGCGCCGCAGGGCGCGCGCATCGCGAAATATGAAACCGTGCGCAAGCAGCGCTGGGGCCGCGCCGACGCGCTGGCCGCCGCGCGCCGCTACAACGCGCTGGCGCGCGAGCACGGGCTCACGCCCACCCGCATGGCCCTGGCCTGGTGCTACACCCAGTGGCAGGTCGCCAGCACCATCATCGGCGTCACCTCGCTGGCCCAGCTCGAGGAGGACATCGAGGCCTGGGGCACCACGCTGGACGCCGGGCTGCTGGAGCAGATCGACCGCATCCGCTGGGAGATGCGCGACCCCGCCGTCTGACGTCATGGCGAAGAAGGAGCACGTGAGCGAAACGCCGGCCACGGCCCTGCTGCGTGCGAACGGGGTGGCCTTCAGCGAGCATCCCTACGAGTACCTGGAGCACGGCGGTGCGCAGCACAGCGCGGCCGTGCTCGGCTTCGACCCCTTCACCGTGGTCAAGACGCTCATCATGGAGGACGAGAAGGCGCGTCCGTTGGTGGTGCTGATGCACGGCAACCGCAAGGTCTCGACCAAGAACCTGGCCCGCCAGATCGGCGCCAAGTCGGTGGAGCCCTGCAAGCCCGAGGTGGCGAACCGCCACAGCGGCTACCTGGTCGGCGGCACCTCGCCCTTCGGCACGCGCAAGGCCATGCCGGTGTACATCGAGGAGAGCATCCTGGCCCTGTCCGAGATCGCGATCAACGGCGGCCGGCGCGGCTTCCTGGTGCGGCTGGACCCGCAGGTCTGCGTGCGCCTGCTGGGCGCGAAGCCGGTGAACTGCGCGCTGGCAGAATAGGCCGCCGCACAAGAACACAAGAGGAGAGCCCGTGCCCCCGATCGCCTATCCGCTGCTCGCCGCCCTGGCGGCCTACCTGCTGGGCTCGCTCTCCTTCGCCGTCATCGTGAGCCGGGCCATGGGCCTGGCCGACCCGCGCACCGTCGGCAGCGGCACTACAAGTCCATGCGCTACTACGGCCGCGCCCTGGCACGCGCGGGCG
>NZ_JADDOJ010000047.1 GCF_015159745.1 Ramlibacter aquaticus
CAACGTTCTGCGCTCGGGCAACAAGGCTGCGGCGCTGATCACCCTGCTCTGCGACGCGCTCAAGGGGCTGGCGCCCGTGCTGGCGGTGCGCGCCTGGGGCGGGGCCTGGGGCCTGGGCGAGGGCACGGTCGCGCTGGTGGGCCTGGCCGCCTTCCTGGGCCACCTCTACCCCGTGTTCTTCCGCTTCCAGGGCGGCAAGGGCGTGGCCACGGCGATCGGCGTGGTCTTCGGCATCAGCGGCTGGCTGGGCCTGGCGACGGGCCTGACCTGGCTCATCCTGGCCTTCTTCTTCCGCTACGCCTCGCTGGCCTCGCTGGTGGCCGGCGCCTTCGCGCCCCTGTACTACCTGCTGGGCGACCGCGCGGCCTGGTATGCCGATCCAGGCGTCGCACTGGCCCTGTTCGTGATGGCGCTGTTGATGGCCTGGCGGCACCGCGCCAACATCAACCGCCTGCTCGCCGGCACCGAGTCGCGCATCGGCAGCAAGAAGGCCGCGGCGCCCGCCGCGGCCGAGGCGCCTCACCGGGGCAAGGCCAAGCACGGCGGCCGCCACCCGGGCAACGCGCCGCACTGAAGGCCCGGCGGCTGCGCGGGCCTGGCGGCGCGCCAGCGCAGCGCGCTGCGGGTTTCGGCCTCAGGCCTGCGCGTGCTTGCGCACCCAGGCCAGGTAGCGGTCCACCCAGCCTTGCAGGAACTGCCGGGTGGCGTCCACGCCGATGCGGCCCTGGTCGTCCAGCAGGCCTTCCTTGCTCTGGATGAAGGCCTCGGGCTGGCCCAGGGTGGGCATGTCCAGGTAGGACAGGATGTTGCGCAGGTGCTGCTGCGCGAGGGCGGTGCCTATGGCGCCGCCGGAGATGCCGATCACACCCGCCGGCTTGCCGGCCCAGGCGCTCTGGCCGTAGGGGCGCGAGGCATGGTCGATCGCATTCTTCAGCACGCCGGGGATCGAGCGGTTGTACTCGGGGGTGACGAAGAGCACGCCCTGCGCGGCGGCGATGCCCGCCTTCAGGCGCTTCACGCTTTCCGGCGGGTTGCCTTCGTGGTCCTGGTTGTACAGCGGCAGGTCGTCGATGCGAAGGTGCTCGAAGTGAACGTCCTGCGGCGCGAGGCCGGCCAGCGCGAGCGCGAGCTTGCGGTTGAGGGAGTCGGCGCGAAGGCTGCCGATCAGCACGGCGATGCGGGTGGTGCTCATGGGGATCCTCGGGGGGTGGCGGGAAGCGCCACTCTAACCACGTCGGCCGATCGGTGCAGGGCGCCGCGACGGCCGGCGGCCCGGCCGCCTTCAACCCCAGCCGGGCGCCAGGCTGAAGGACGCCGCCAGCACCTGGCCCGGCTGCAGCACCGCACCGCCCAGCTCGGCCGCGCCCATGCCGCCCGCCTGCGCCATGTTGAGCCAGTCCGTGGTCTGGCTGACCGGCTCGGCGCAGAAGAAGGGCTGGCCCGGCGGGCAGTAGAGCACGAAGAAGTCCAGCGGCGGCTCGGCGCGCAGCCGCAGGTGGCGGGCCGGCCCCTGGGCGTCGGCCGGCCAGTCGATGCGGGCCTCGCGCGACCAGCCCGTGAAGTTGTTGTCCAGGTCCAGGTCGCGCAGCAGCACACCCTGGTCCAGGCGGCGGACCTCGTCGCCGTCCTCCAGGCGGGTGGGCAGCACTTCGCGGTCGGTGCGCCACATCGCCTGCGTGCGGGTGGCCAGCCGCGTACCCGGCGGATGCGGGAAGTACGGGTGGTGCCCGATGCCGGCCGGCATGGCGTCCGGCGCGCGGTTCTCCATCTCGATGCGCACCCGCAGCACCCCGCGCTCCAGCGCGAAATGCTGGCGCGCGGCGAAGGCCCAGGGCCAGGCCGGGCTGGCCGCGACCTCCAGCGAGAGCGAGGCCGAGGCCACGGCCAGCGCGTTCACCTTCCAGGGCCGCAGCCAGCCGATGCCGTGCAGGGGGTGGGGCGAGTGCTCGCCCGGGTGGTTGGGCGGCATCCGGATCTCGTGGCCGCCGAAGTGCGCGCGGCCGTCGCGGATGCGGTTGCAGAAGGGCACCAGCGGGAAGCTCGCCATCGCGAGCGGGTTGCGCGCCGCCAGGCCCTCCGTCGAAGCCGGGCGCAGCCAGTCCACGTGGCCGCCGCCGTCGGGGCGCTCGCCCTCCAGGCCGGCGATGGATCCGCCCGCCGCCGGCGCCAGGCGCAGCCGCAGCGGGCCGGCCTGCAGGGTGAGGATGCCGTCGCCGCCCATGGCCGTGCTCACACGTGCGCCACGCGCGCCTGCAGCACGGTCGCCGCTTCGTCCTCGGCCGGGCAGGCGAGCATTTCCTGGCGCAGGATCTCCACCAGCCGCTGCTGCATGGCCTGCGTCGAGAAGGTGTGGTCGGCCCCGGGCACCAGCTGCAGCTCGAAGCCGGGCTCGCCGCGCAGGTGGGCGGCGTTGCGGCCGAGGTGGAAGTCCAGGTAGTCCAGCCCGTCGTCCTGCTCGGACATCACGATCAGGGTGCGCGTGCCGCGGCGCGAAAGGTGCAGGAACTTCTCGCACAGGCTGTCGCGCGCCGGCCCCCGGCCCAGCAGGCGGGCCAGGCCGCGCGACATGCGCGCCTGCGCCAGCACCACGGCGCGCGCAGCGATGCCGCGCGCATCCACCTGGCCGCGCAGCAGCCTTCGCCACACGCCCGCGCGTGCCAGGGCGCGGCCGTAGTAGCGCATGGACTTGTAGTGCCGCTGCATGGCGCCCTGCCAGGGCGCGCTGCCGGTGTCGTACTCCAGCACGCGGGTGTTGCCCAGCACCTGGCGGCACACCCGCTCGTCGACCAGCGCGGTCTCCAGCGCCAGGTAGGAGCCCGAGCAGATGCCCACGAGCTGGAAGCGCCGCAGGCCCAGCGGCTGCAGCGAGTCCATCGCGGCGCGCACGTCGGCCGTGGCACGCTGCCACATGGCTGCGGTGTGCGGGAACTCGCCCGGGCTGTCGCCGATGCCCGCCACGTCCAGGCGCAGCACGGTCAGGCCGCTGGCGGCCAGGGCCCGCGAGAGCGTCACATAGAGCCGGTGCGGGCCGGTGCGCGGGTTTCCGCCCACGTTCAGCAGCAGCACGGCGGTGTCGACCTGGCCGGGCGCCGCACCGCCCGCGCTGGGCCGGGCGAGGATGCCGAAGAGCCGGCCGTCCGTGCCGAAGCGCCAGGGCTGCTCGATCGCCGCCCCCGCCTGCAGTTGCGAGCTGACGTGCGGGCGCGGCGGTGTCGACGCCGCCGGGCCGGCGCGCTCGGCCAGCCAACCCGCCAGGGACCCCAGCGTGTTGCCCAGGTCGACCGGGTGCGTGGGTTCGGCGACGGCGCGTGCATAGCCCGGCCAGCGCTCCAGCGTCACGTGGCAGCCGCGGCTGCGCAGGGCCGACTCGAACAGGGTCTCGGCGCCGCCCAGGTCATCGCGGGCCACCAGCAGCACGCGGGCCGCGGGCCGGTGCGGCAGCGTGGCGGGCGCCAGGCCCTGCAGGTCGCGCAGCGCGTCCTCGTCGCAGGCCAGGCCCTGGGCTTCCAGCGTGCCGCCCAGTTCGCCCCGCGCCATGGCCAGTGCCCGCAGCTCGCGCGCGAAGCCCTTGCCGGTGCAGGGCGCCCAGGCCGCGACCGCCTCCACGCCGCCGGCGCGCGCCGCCGCGTCCAGCGCCAGCATGGCGCCCATGCGCAGGCCCAGCAGCGCCACGCGGGTGCAGCCGCTGAGCCGGCGTGCCTCGGCCATGGCGGCGTCCACGCTGGCGCGCAGGTCATCCAGGCGCAGCAGCCGGTCGTCGCCGGCCGAATCGCCGCTGCCGTGCCAGTCGAAGCGCAGCACGGGCAGGCCGGCCGCGGCGAGCAGCCCGGCCAGCCGGGTCCAGCTCTGGTAGGCGCAGGAGGCTTCGTAGCCCAGCGCCGGGCACATCACGACGACCGTGTCGCGTGCGTTGTCGGCCGGCGGGTGGTACCAGCCGAAGCAGGGTCCGGCCGCGCTGTCGAAGGCGAGCGGGACGGGGGCAGGTGCCGTGTTCATGGCCCGCGGCCGCCTCAGCCGGCCTGGATCTCGAGCAGGGCCTCGCGGATGGCCGCGATGCTGGCGAACACGCTTCGCTTGAGCATGCGGTCGGGGAACTCGACGCCGAAGGCGCCCTCCAGCGCCAGCATCACGTTGACGCTGGCGTGCGAGGTCATGCCGGCCTGGTAGAGGTCGGCCTGGTCGTCCAGGGTTTCGACTTCGCGGTTGAGGCGGGCGTGCTCGTGCAGCACGCGCCGGATGTCGGCATCGATGCCGGCGGTCGGGGCAAGGGCGGTGGGGCTGGTCATGGTGTTTGTATGGAACGGGAGGTGACGGTCACGAAGGCACCGGCGATGTCGCCCTCGTGGCTCATGGAGAGGCTGATGCCCTGCACGCCCTGCGCGTCGGCCAGCTGCTGCACGCGGCCGTGCAGCACCACCCGGCAGTCGCCGTCCGGCAGGCGCCGCACTTCGATGTCGCGCCAGTCGATGCCGGCTTCCGACAGGGACAGTGCCTTGATCACCGCCTCCTTGGCGGCGAAGCGCGCGGCCAGCCGCTGCGCGAACTGGCCCTGGCCCGACAGGGCGTAGGCCTGCTCATCCGCGGTGAAGAGCCGGTCGGCGAAGCGCTGCCCGAAGCTGCGCAGCGAGCCGGCGATACCGCTGACTTGCGCAAGGTCGAAGCCGACGCGGATGCCGGGGGCAGGGGGGATGCCGGTCTCCATGAACAATTCTTGAAATGTGTAGCGATGAGTTGTACAGAAATCGCCGTGCTTGCGGGGTGCGCTTCACTGGGACCTTCGTGCGATAGCGGCGTTGTCTGACACGGCGGCCGCCCATTGGTCGAGGCACAGAAGCAACAATTGGCGCGACATGAACGAAGACGCCTCTGCTCGACCGCTGCGCGCCGGCCAGGACTTTGCATCGATGGCCAGCGCTGTCCGCAGGATTGCCCAGGAGGTCGCCGCGCCGAACGCGGCCGACGTGGATGGGCAGGCCCGCTTCCCGCACGAGACCGTGGCCGCGCTGCGCGAAGCCGGGGTGCTGTCGGCCCTGGTGCCGCGCGAGCTCGGCGGTGCCGGCCTGGGCATGGCCGAGCTGGGCCAGCTCTGCGCCACGCTGGCCCAGGGCTGTGCCTCGAGTGCGATGGTGCTGGCGATGCACTACAGCCAGCTCGCCTGCGTCGCGCGGCACGCGGGGCAGAGCGGCTTCTTCCGCGGTTGGCTGCGCGAGACGGTGCAGGCGCAGTGGCTGCTGGCCTCCATCACCTCCGAGGTCGGCACCTTCGGCGACACCCGCTCCAGCATCTGCGCGCTGGACCGCAGCGGCGAGCATTTCCGCCTTGCCAAGGACGCCACCACGGGCTCCTACTGCGAGCATGCGGACGCGATGATGGTCACGTGCCGGCGCGACGCCGGCGCCGCAGCCGGCGACCAGCTGCTGGTGATGGTGCGCAAGGACCAGGCCCGGCTGGAGTGCTCCAGCAGCTGGGACACCCTGGGCATGCGCGGCACCTGCAGCCCGGGCTTCCGCCTGGCCGCCGAAGGTCCGCTGGCCCAGGTGCTGCCCGCGCCCTATGCCGACATCTCGGAGCGCAGCATGGTGCCGTACTCCCACATCCTCTGGTCGGCCCTGTGGTGGGGCATCGCCGCCGACGCGGTGGCGCGGGCCGGCCAGTTCGTGCGCGGCCAGGCGCGGCAGAAACCCGGCAGCGTGCCGCCGACGGCGCTGCGGCTGGCCGAGGTGCACGCCCAGCTGCAGGCCATGAAGCAATCCTGGCTGATGGTGGCGCAGGAGTTCGACGCGCTGGGTCCGGAAGGCGAGGGCGCGCTGGCCGAGATCGGCTGGTCGCTGCGGCTGAACAGCCTGAAGGTCAACTGCTCGCAGGCGGCGCCGCGCATCGTGCAGGACGCGCTGCAGATCGTCGGCATCCTGGGCTACAAGAACGACAGCCCGTTCAGCCTGGGCCGCCAGCTGCGTGATTCGCTGTCCGGCGCGCTCATGGTGTCCAACGAACGCATCCACGCGCGCAGCGCCTCCATGCTGCTGGTGCACAAGGAGCTGCCATGAGCGCCACGGCCCTGGACGAGGTGGCCCACGGCCTGCAGGCCTTCCGCGAGGGCCTGGTCGCGCACGGCCTGGTGCTGCCCACGTCGGTGCGCGGCGTGTGGGGCCGCGGTACGGCGATGGAGGACATCATCCAGCGCTTCGATGCGCTGGTCCTGCGCGAGACCGCGGGCGACGGCGCGCAGCCGCTGGCCTTCCCGCCGGTGCTGCCGCGCACGCTCATCGAGCAGCTGGGCTACCTGGACAACTTCCCGCAGCTGGCCGGCTCGGTCCACAGCTTCATGGGCAACGACGCGCAGGGCCGCGAGCTGGCCCGGCTGGCGGACAGCGGGGGCGACTGGGAGGCCCTGCTGGCGCCCACCGACGTGATGCTCACGCCCGCCGCCTGCTACCCGGTCTACCCCAGCTTCAGCGGCCTGCTGCCGCAGGGCGGCCGGCTCATCACGGTGCTGGGCTGGGTGTTCCGGCACGAGCCCTCGGACGAGCCCACGCGCCTGCAATCCTTCCGCATGCGCGAGTTCATCCGCATGGGCTCGCCCGACACCGTGGTGGCCTGGCGCGACGGCTGGCTGCAGCGCGGGCTGGACCTGCTGCGGCGCCTGGGCCTGCCCGCGCGCAGCGACGTGGCCGCCGACCCCTTCTTCGGCCGCAGCGGCCGCATGATGGCCGCGCAGCAGGTGGAGCAGCGGCTCAAGTTCGAGATCCTGGTGCCCGTGATTTCCGAGGCCCAGCCCACGGCGGTGTGCTCCTTCAACTGGCACCAGGACCACTTCAGCGGCAAGTTCGGCATCCGCGGCGCGGGCGGTGCGACCGCGCACACCGCCTGCCTGGGCTTCGGCCTGGAACGCGTGGCGCTGGCGCTCATCCGCACGCACGGCTTCGAGCCGGCCGCCTGGCCCGACGACGTGCGCGCGCTGCTCTGGCCATGAGCCTGCCGCAGGACCTGCTGCCGGGCCTGCAGCCGTCGGACTGGCGCCCGCACGCCCTGCACGGCGAGGCCTGCGACTGGCCCGAGAAGAACTGCTACGCCGACCTCTGGGTGGGGCTGCTGCATGCGCTGGGCCTGGAGCCGCTGGCCATGCTGGGGTTCACGGTCGCCGTGGACTTCGAGGACGACCAGTGGACCTTCTTCAAGCCGCCGCTGGCCGACCTGCGCCAGCTCTACGGCATCGACGTGCAGGAGCTGCAGGTCTGGCGGCCGCTGTTGGACCATGTGCGCACGCACCTGGCCGCCGGCGCGCTGGTGAGCACCGAGGCCGACGCCTTCTGGCTGCCCGACACCGCGGCCACCGACTACCGGCGCAAGCACACCAAGACCACCATCGTCATCAGCGCGCTGGACGAGGCCGGCCGGCGGGCGCGCTACTTCCACAATGCCGTCTTCTTCGAGCTGGCCGGCGAGGACTACGAGCGCCTGTTCCGCCTGGGCCTGCCGCCGGACCCGGCCTTCATGCCCTTCTACGCGGAGCGCATCCGCATCGCCCGGCGGCACGCCGACGGGGCGGCCGTGCTGGCCGCGCAGGCCCTGGCCCTGCTGCGCGGGCACCTGGCCTGGCGTCCGGCGGACAACCCCTTCGAGCGCTTCGCCCGGCGCAGTGGCGAGGAACTGCCCCGCCTGCTGGAGGGCGGCCTGGAGGCCTTCCATGCCTGGGCCTTCGCCGGCGTGCGGCAGGCGGGGGCGGCCTTCGAATGCCTGGCCGCGCACCTGCGCTGGCTGGCGCCGCAGGCCGATCCGGCGCTGGCGCCCGCGGCCGAGGCCTTCGCCGAGGTGTCGCGCGGCGCCAAGGCGCTGCTGATGAAGGGGGCGCGGGCCGCCCACACCGGCCGCGCCTTCGACATGCAGGCCGCCGTGGGGCCCATGGCGCAGGCCTGGCAGGCGGGCATGGAGGTGCTGGCGCTGCGCCTGGGCGGGCGCGGCTAGCGCAGGCAGCCCGGCCTGCGGGCGCGGCCTTGCGGCCCGCAGAGGGCCGCAGCGCGCGGCGCCGCCGGCGTCAGTCGCGGAAGTTGTTGAACGAGAGCGGCAGGTCGGCGATCTCCTTGCGGATGAGCGCCATCGCGGCCTGCAGGTCGTCGCGCTTGGCGCCGGTCACGCGCACGGCGTCGCCCTGGATGGCCGCCTGCACCTTGAGCTTGCTGTCCTTCACCGCGCGGGTGATCTTCTTGGCCGTCTCGGCCTCGATGCCGTTGCGCACCTTGACCACCTGGCGGACCTTGTCGCCGCCCGCCTTCTGCACCTCGCCCTTGTCCAGGAAGCGCACGTCCACGTTGCGCTTGGCCAGCTTGGCGGTGAGGATGTCCATCACCTGCTGCAGCTGGAAATCGGCGTCGCCGTGCAGGGTGATGTCCTTGTCCTTGAGCTCGAGGCCGGCCGAGGTGCCCTTGAAATCGAAGCGGGTGGCGATCTCCTTGGACGCGTTGTCGACGGCATTGCGGACCTCGACCATGTTGGGCTCGCAGACGGTGTCGAAGGACGGCATGGACTCCTCTCTCAGTGCGGTTGGGGGTGCGACAATATTCTCCCATGTTCGTCGAGCAAAACGTACCGCTGCAGGGCCACAACAGCTTCGGCATCGTGGCCAAGGCGCGTGCGCTGGTGCGCATCCGCGGCGAGGCCGACCTGCAGGCCCTGCTGGCCGACCCGGCCTGGCGCGCGGAGCCCAAGTTCGTGCTCGGCGGCGGCAGCAACATCGTGCTCACCGGCGACGTCAAGCCCCTGGTGCTGAAGGTGGAGGTGCCCGGGCGCCGCATCGTGGCGGACGGCCCGCGGGCCACCGTGGTGGAATTCGGCGCCGGCGAGAACTGGCACGAGGTCGTCACCTGGACGCTGGACCAGGGCCTGCCCGGCCTGGAGAACATGGCCCTGATCCCCGGCACGGTGGGCGCCTCGCCGGTGCAGAACGTGGGCGCCTACGGCGTGGAGCTGCAGGACCGCTTCGAGTCGCTGGACGCGATCGACCTGCAGACCGGCCGCGTGTTCACCCTGGACGCCACCCAGTGCGCCTTCGGCTACCGCGATTCGGTGTTCAAGCACGTGCCGGCCAAGGAGGGCGATTTCGGCCTGGCCGGCCGGGCGCTGATCCTGCGGGTTCGGTTGCGCCTGCCCAAGCCCTGGAAGCCGGTGCTGGGCTACCTGGACCTGGAGCGCCGCATGCAGGAGAGCGGCGTGCCGCACCCCACGGCCCGCCAGGTCTACGACTGGATCTGCGCGATCCGCGAGGCCAAGCTGCCCGACCCGCGCGTGCTGGGCAACGCCGGCAGCTTCTTCAAGAACCCGACGGTGACGCCGGAGCAGTGCCAGGACATCATCGCCCGCGACCCGCACATCGTGCACTACCCAATGCCCGACGGCACGGTGAAGCTGGCCGCCGGCTGGCTCATCGACGCCTGCGGCTGGAAGGGCAAGTCGGTCGGCAACGCGGGCGTGTACGAGAAGCAGGCCCTGGTGCTGGTCAACCGCGGCGGCGCCACCGGCGGCGAGGTGGTCACCCTGGCGCGCGCCATCCAGACCAGCGTGTACGAGCGTTTCGGGATCCGGCTCGAGCCCGAGCCGGTGGTGGTCTGAAGCGGGGCTGTCGGCCTGCGCCTACGGGGCGCGGCGCAGGCCCCGGCGATAGTCGTGGCTGGGCCCGGGCTGCGCGCCGCCAGGGCCGAGGCGAACGCCCTTGCCCACGTCCCGCATGAACCCTGTCCGCTCCCTGCCTGCCTGCCTGGCCGCGCTGCTGCTGGCGGCGGCCGCGCCGTGGGCGCAGGCCCAGGCCGCCGACCCCGCGCCGTTGCCGGCGCCGGCCGCTTCCGGCGCCAAGGCGGAGCCGCCTGCGCAGCCCGCCTTTTCCATCGAGGTGCGGGCCCCCGAGCCCTTGCGAACCCTGCTCGACCGCGACCTGGACCTGCGGCGCTACCGCGCGGTGACCGACCTGGACGAGGCCGAGCTGGCCCGGCTCACCACGCTGGCCGAGCGCAACGCGCGCGAGCTCGTGGCCACGCTGGGCTACTTCAACCCCCACATCGCCATCCGGCGCGAAACCCCGGCCGGCGGCAAGCCGGTGATCGTGGTCGAGGTCGAACCCGGGCCCATCACGCACGTCGAGTCGGTGGACATCGGCTTCGAAGGCCCCATCACCCAGGCCGCCGAAGGCGACATCGCCGAGCAGCGCGAGGGGGTGCGCACCGACTGGCGCCTGCCCCCCGGCCATGAGTTCACGCAGGACAGCTGGGCCCAGGCCAAGACGCATGCCCTGCGCCAGCTGGTGGCGCATCGCTACCCGGCAGCCCGCATCAGCTACAGCATCGCCGACGTGGATGCGCAGGCCGGCACGGCCCGGCTGGGCCTGCGCCTGGATTCGGGCCGCCCGTTCCGCCTGGGGACCATGCAGGTCAGCGGCATGCAGCGCTACGACCCGGTCCTGGTGCCGCGCCTGGCTCGCCTGCCGCCGGGCAGCACCTACGACCAGGAGGCGCTGGTCCAGGCCCAGCTGCGCCTGACCGGCAGCGGCTACTTCGACTCCGCCTTCCTCTTCGTCGACCCGGAGTCCGATGCCGACGCCGCCCCGGTGCAGGCCACGGTGCGCGAGGCGCCGCTGCACAAGGTGGTGTTCGGCCTGGGCCTGTCCACCGACAGCGGCGTGCGCGGCTCGGTGGAGTACCGCAACAACCGCCTGCCGGTGATCGGCTGGCAGCTCAGCACCAAGCTGCAGCTGGAGCGCAAGCAGCCCTATGCCCAGGTCGAGGCCAACGCCATCCCGGACGACGACGGCTGGCGCTGGGGCGTCTCGCTGCGCGCCGAGCGCACCGACGACGGCACCCTGGTCACGCAGGACCAGCGCCTGCGCGTGGGGCGCAGCTGGCTGGGCGACCACATCGAGCGCAACGTCTACCTGCAGTACGACCGTGCCAGCGTGCAGCCCGCGCCCGGCGTCTCGCTGGCCGCCATCCCCGACAACGGGGACGGCACCGCGCTCAGCGCCAACTACATCTGGACCGGCCGCTACTTCGACAGCCTACCCTATCCCTCGCGCGGCCACAGCCTGGCCGCGGAGCTGGGCGGCGGCGTCACCCTCACCGGCAGCCGCAGCCCCTTCCAGCGCACCGTGCTGCGCTGGGTCGGCATCCGGCCGCTCGCGGCCGGCCGCCTGCAGTTCCGCGCCGAAGGCGGCGCGGTGCTGGCCGCCGGCAGCGCCCGGGTGCCCTCCACCCAGCTGTTCCGCACCGGCGGCGATTCCACGGTGCGCGGCTACGGCTTTCGCGAGATCGGCGTGGACCGGGGCAACGGCGTCATCGCGCCCGGCCGCTACGAGGCGGTGGGCAGCGTGGAGTGGCAGCAGCCCATCAAGCGCAACGGACTGGTCACCAACTGGGAGTCGGCCGTCTTCCTGGACGCCGGCTCGGTGAGCGACCGCATCGCGGCGCTGCGGCCGCGCTACGGCGCTGGCGCCGGCGTGCGCTGGAAGAGCCCGCTGGGGCCGGTGCAGGCCGACCTGGCCTGGGGCTTCACGCCGCGCAAGCTGCGGCTGCACCTCACCTTCGGGACCACCTTCTGATGGCCCGCGCCGCCCGCCTCCTGCGCATCGCCGGGCTGGCGCTCGCGGCCCTGGTGCTGCTGCTCGCGGCGCTGGTGCTGGGCCTGTGGCTGTGGGCCGGGACGCAGTCTTCGCTGGACTGGACCCTGCGCCAGGCCGCCCGGTCGCAGGGCGTCTCGGCCGAGGGCGTGACCGGCTCGCTGCGCACGGGCCTGCGGGCCCGGCGTCTGCACTGGGCGCAGGGCGGGCTCGCCGTCGACGCCGAGGACGTGGACCTGGCCTGGCAGCCGTTCGCGCTGCTGCACCGCCAACTGCACCTGTCGCACCTGCGCGCCGCCTCGCTGCACATCGTCGACAGCCGGCCCCCGCAGCCCGCGGCGGCGCCGGTGGCGCTCACGCTGCCGCTGCAGGTGCAGGTGGACGAGCTGCGCGTGGGCCAGCTCGAATGGGACAAGGGCACCCAGGCGGTCGCGCTGACCCAGGTGCAGGCGCGCTACCGCTACGCGGCGGACACCCACGACCTCAGCCTGGCCCACCTGGGCTGGGGCGGCGGTGACTACCAGGGCACGGCGCGCCTGGGGGCCCGGGCGCCGCTGCGGCTGGCGGCGCAGCTGCAGGGCGGGCTGCCCGCGACCGTGCCCGGCCGCGAGGCGGCCCTGCCGCTGCGCTTCACGGCCAGCGTGCAGGGCCCGCTGGCCGACCTGCAGGCCAGCGCCCGCATCGAGGGCAACGCGGCGGCCGGCGGCGCAACCGCGACCGCGCACATCACGCCCTGGGCGGCCCAGCCCCTGCCCCAGGCCCAGGCCCGCCTGCAGGACCTGGACCTCTCCAAGCTCTGGCGCGACGCGCCGGCCACGCTGCTGACCGGCAGCGCGGCCATCGCGCCGGCCGGCACCGCGACCTGGACGGCCAGCGCCGACATCGCCAACGCCAGCCCGGGCCCCTGGGACGGCGGCCAGCTGCCGGTTCAGGCGCTGCGCGCCTCGGCCACCTGGGACGGCAGCGTGGCGCAGGTGCGCGAAGCGGTGGCCCGCCTGGGCGGCGGCGAGCTGCGCGCCCAGGGCCAGTGGCGGCGCGAGGGCCGCTGGTCCCTGCGGGCGAACATCGCGGGCGTGGACACCGCCGCCCTGCACGGCCGGCTGGCGCGTGAGCGCGTGGGCGGCCGCGTGGCCCTGGACGGGGAGGGCGGCGCCCTGGGCTTCGACGCCGACCTGAAGGCCGCGGGGCCGGTGCCGGCGGGCCCGGCGCTGGCGCTGCAATCGCTGCAGGCGCGCGGCCGCTGGGCCGGCGGCCGGCTGCGGCTCGACACGCTGGAGGCCCGAGCCCAGGACGCGACCCTGAGCGCCAGCGGCGAGGCCGAGCCCGCGGCGCGCGCCGGCGACGGCCGCCTGCTCCTGAAGATGCCCGGCGCGCAGCTGCAGGCCCGCGGCCGCGTGGCGCCCGGCGCCGGTGCCGGCGAGCTGCGCCTGCAGGCGGGCGACCTGGCCGCCGCCCTGGCCTGGCTGGACCGCCTTCCCGGCCTGGGCGGCCGCATCCCGCAGGCGCTGGCGGCCGGCCGGCTGGAGGCCCAGGGCGGCTGGCGCGGGGGCTGGCGCGATCCCGACGTGGATGCGCGCATCGACGCCGCGCAACTGGCGCTGCGGCCCAGCGGCGCCGGCCCGGCCTGGTCCCTGCCGCAGGCGCGGGCCACGCTCAGCGGCCGCCTGCGCGAGGCCGCCTGGACCTTGTCCGCCGACGCGGTGCAGGGTGCCCGCAAGGCCAGCCTGCAGGCCCAGGGCAGCCTCTCGCACGGCGGCGAGGGCAGCGCCTGGCAGGGGCGCCTGGGCACGTTTTCTCTGGCCGCGCTGGACCCGCGCCTGGGCGCGGGCGAGTGGTCGCTGGTGCTGCAGCAGCCGGTCAGCTGGCATTTCGCGCCCGGCATGCTGGACCTGGGCGCCGGCCGTGCGCAGCTGCGGCCGCCACCGCAGGCCCGCCCGGCGGGCGCGGCGACGCTGGCCTGGGAGCCCGTGCACTGGGGCGGCGGCGAATTGCGCAGCGCGGGCCGGCTCCAGGGCCTGCCCCTGGCCTGGGCCGAGCTGCTCGGCGGCCCGCAGCTGGCCGGCAGCAGCCTGGTCGGCGACCTGGTGTTCGATGGCGCCTGGGACGTGCAGCTGGGCGCGCAGCCGCGCATCTCGGCCAGCCTCTCGCGCAGCCGCGGCGACGTGAGCCTGCTGGCCGAGACCGCGGAGGGGGCCAGCGCCCGCATCGCCGCGGGCGTGCGCGAGGCCGGCCTCACGCTGCGCAGCGAGGGCGAGCGCGTGAGCGCCAGCCTGCGCTGGGACAGCGAGCGCGGGGGCAGCGCCGACGGCGAGGCCAGCACCCGCCTGGAGCGCGGGGGCAGCGCCGGCTGGGCCTGGCCTGCGCAGGCGCCGGTGGCGGGCCGCCTGCACGCGCGCCTGCCGCGCATCGGCGTGTGGTCGCTGCTCGCGCCGCCGGGCTGGCGCCTGCGCGGCTCGCTGGCCGCCGACGTGCAGCTGGCGGGCACCCGCGGCGAGCCGCAGTGGTCCGGCAACATCGCCGCCGACGACCTGGCGCTGCGCTCTGTCGCCGACGGGGTGGAACTGCAAAACGGCCGCCTGCGGGCGCGCCTGGCGGGACAGCGCCTGGTGCTGGACGAATTCCTGCTGCACGGACCGGGCGAGCGCGGCGGCAGCCTGCGTGCCACGGGCGAGGGCCACCTGGGGCCCAACGGGCCCGAGGCGCACATGGACGCCACGCTGGACCGCCTGCGTGCCAGCCTGCGCGTGGACCGGCAACTGACGGTGTCGGGCCAGGTGGCGGCCAGCCGCAGCGAGCAGGGCACCCGCCTGTCGGGGCGCCTGCGCATCGACGAGGCCATCATCCTGCTGCCGGACGTGAGCACGCCCAAGCTGGGCGATGACGTCACCGTGCGCAACGCGGGCGGGCCCATCACGGCCAAGGACGCGCGCCAGGACGCCATCGCGGCGCGCACGCCGGCGCAGCAGCTGCAGGTGGACCTGGCGGTGGACCTGGGCCCCGATTTCAGGCTGCGCGGCCACGGCATCGACACCCGCCTGGCCGGCGAGCTGGCGCTGGCGGGCAATTCGCTGACGGCGCCGCGCATCAACGGCACCATCCGGGCCGTGGGCGGCGAGTACGAGGCCTACGGCCAGCGGCTGGACATCGAGCGCGGCGTGCTGCGCTTCACCGGCGCGGCCGACAACCCGGCGCTGGACATCCTGGCGATCCGGCCCAACCTGAGCCAGCGCGTGGGCGTGATGGTGACTGGCACCGCCTTCTTCCCCTACGTGCGGCTCTATGCCGAGCCCGACCTGCCGGATGCCGAGAAGCTGTCATGGCTGGTCACGGGGCGGCCCGCGCCGGCGACGGGCGCGGAGTCGGCGCTGGTCCAGCAGGCCGCGCTGGCCTTCCTGGCCGGCCGCTCGGGCAGCGGCAAGGGCGGCATCGCCGCCTCGCTGGGGCTGGACGAGCTCTCGTTCCGGCGCGATGCCTCGGAAGGGCCGTCCATCACCCTGGGCAAGCGCTTCGGCCGCAATTTCTACGCGGCCTACGAGCGCAGCCTGGGCGGTGCCATGGGCACGCTCTCGATCTTCTACGACGTCACGCGCAACCTCACGGTGCGCGGCCAGGCCGGCGAGCGCTCGGCCGTGGACCTGATCTACACGCTGGCGTTCGACTGAGCCTTCTCGGGCTTGCGCGCGTCGGGCAGGCGGCGCTGGTTGCGCAGCTGGATCTGGGCGTGGCCCTCCAGGAAGCCGAGCAGGCGGTGCGGGTTGAGCGGCTTGCGGTGCAGCACGGTGCCCGGCGGCAGGCCGCCGCGCGCCGCGATGTCCTTGGCCGACAGGCCGGTGATCGCCAGCACGAAGATGCCGCGGTACTCCGGCTTCTCGTGGATCAGCCAGGCCAGGCGGAAGCCGTCGAAGGGCTTCATGTTCAGGTCGGTGATGACCACGTGGGGACGGCGGCGGTCCAGCTGCAGCACGGCCTCGATGCCGTCGCGCGCGACCGTGATCTCGCAATCCTCCATGTTCTTGCGCAGCAGCCCGTCCAGGAACTCGATGGTGACCTCGTCGTCGTCCACCACCAGCACCTCCAGCTTGCCGGTCTGGCTGGCCAGCTGCGGCGGGGGCAGCGCGCGGCCCGGGCGCAGCTCGCCCGGGTCGGTGCCGCGCTGCGCCATCTCGTCGCGCAGGCTGAGCAGCGAGGTGCGCAGGATGCGGCGGTGGCCGCCCAGCGTCTTGATCGCCTCCAGGCGGCCGGCGTCCACCAGCTTCTGCAGTGAAGTGCGCGAGAGGCCGAGCAGTTCGGCCGCTTCGCCAATGCCTACGTAGTGCGGATCGTCCACAGTCACAGTTCCCCCTGGCTTTTGATTTTAACGATTTTCAGCGGCGCGCCGCGCCAGGTCTTCCAGCAGGGGCTGCAACAGGGCCGCCAGGGCGTCCAATTCCTGCTCCAGCCGGGCGGCCGCGGCGTGGCGCTGGGCCGGTGCCATCTGCAGGGCCTGCGATTCGGCCGCCGCGAGCAGGGGCTGCACGCGCGTCGCCGCGACGCACTGGCAGCTTCCCTTGAGCCGGTGGACGGCTTCGCGGAAGGCCTGCGGGCCGCGCCACACGCCCGCCAGCATCTCCTTGCGCATGGCCGGCAGGTGGTGCAGGAAGGAGGACAGCATCGCCCGCTGCAGGTCCTCGTCGTCCAGGGTCAGCTCGGCGAACCCCGGTGCGCTGAACACCGGATCGCCCTGCTTCTCACCAGATTCGTTTCTTTGCATTGAAGCAACTATATCGGGATAATGCACACCATGTTTGTCATTCCGCGGCTGCCGGCCTTCTTTCTGCCCGGGCCGGCCGGACGCGCGGCGCCGGCGTACAACACGCCGCGCGTGCAGGCCTGGCTGCGCTGCGCGCTGCTGGTCGCCCTGGTGTGGGTGGCCTTCGCCTGGGCCTTCCTGCACGAGTTCGACCTGATGCGGGCCTCGCGGCAGCGGCTGACGGTCTCCACCTCCAAGGGCTTCGCCGAATTCGTGCGCCTGCACATGCTGGCCGTGGACGGCGAGATGCTGCGCCTGCGGGACCACTTCCTGGCCACCGGCCGGGTGCCGCCCCAGGCCGAGGTGCAGGCGCAGATGGGCGCGCTGGCGCCGCTGGTGGTGCAGGTCGCCGTGGCCGGGGCCGACGGCCGCATGCTGGCCAGCAGCCTGCCGCTGGACCCGCGCGTGAGCATCGCGGACCGGCCCCATTTCCGGGTCTTCGCAGAGGACGACGCCGAGCGCCTGTACCTGAGCACGCCGGTGGTGGGCCGCGTCTCGAGGAAGATGTCGCTGCAGATGGTGCGGCCCCTGCACGACGCGCAGGGCCGCTTCGCGGGGGTCATCGTCGCCAGCGTGGACCCGCTGTGGCTGCAGCACTATTTCGGCAGCGTGGACGCCTTCTCCGAGGACGGCCGCGTGCTGGTGGTCGGTCGGGCCGACGGCGTGGTGCGGGCCCGCTTCGCGGAAGACGGCCTGAGCTGGGGGCAGGACATGTCCGCCAGCAGCTGCTGGCCGGCCATGCGGCGCGACGCCATGGGCTCCTGCGCCGCGCACAGCGTGATCGACCATGCCCGGCGCCTGGTCGGCTTCCACGAGGTGCGGGGCTATCCGCTGCTGGTGTCCGCCAGCCTGCCCGACCTGCAGCCGCTGGAGGTGTTCGACGCGCGCCTCGCCGTCGCGGCGCTGGCGGCGGCGGCGCTGTCGCTGGCCCTGGCCTGGGTCACCTGGCTGACGGTGCGCCGGGCCGAGGAGCAGGACCGCGTGATCGAGCGCCTGCGCGCGAGCGAGGCGCGCGAGATGCAGGCCAACCGCATGAAGTCCAGCTTCATCGCCTCGGTCTCGCACGAATTGCGCACCCCGCTCAACTCCATCCTGGGCTTCTCCGAGCTGATCCGCGAGCAGTCCGCCGAGCCGGACACGCGACACTTCTCGGAGCTGATCCACGGCAGCGGCAAGCACCTGCACGCGCTGGTGAACACGCTGCTGGACCTGGCCAAGATCGAGGCCGGCCGCATGGAGGTGGAACTGGAGCCCGTGGAACTCAACCGCCTGGTCGCGACCCTGGCCGAGGTGCACCGCGTGAGCGCGCAGCGCAAGGGCCTGGTGCTGACGCTGGGCCTGGCGACGCCGGGCCCGGTGATGGCGGAGACCGACCGCACCAAGCTGGTCCAGGTGCTGAACAACGTGCTGCACAACGCGGTGAAGTTCACCCCGGCGGGCTCGGTCTCCGTCTCGGCCGGCCTGGGCAGCGACGGCCACTACACGATCCGCGTGGCCGATACCGGCGTGGGCATCCCGGCCGACCGGCTGGCACATGTCTTCGAGCGCTTCGGCCCGGCCGGCGGCGAGCCGGGTGCGGAGCAGGGCACGGGCCTGGGGCTCGCGCTCTCGCGCGAACTGATGTTCCTGCTGGGCGGCACGGTCTCGCTCAGCTCGCGCGAAGGCACGGGCACGCAGGTGGAGATCCGCGTGCCGGGCGCGCGCATCGCGCAGGACGCGCCCCAGGAGGCGACCGCATGAGCGCGGCGGCACGCCAGGGACTGGTGTTCGTGGTCGACGACGTGGAGGCCAACCGGGTGCTGGCCCAGGCCTACCTGCGGCGCATCGGCTGGCAGGTGCGCTGCTTCCCGGACGCGCATTCGCTGCTGGCCGCGCTGGACGATGAAGTGCCGCAGGCCATGCTGATCGACGTGCGCATGCCCGAACTCGCCGGCGACGAGCTGGCCGCGCTGCTGCGCCGCCGCCCGGCCACCGCCCGCCTGCGCCTGGTGGGCTACACCGCGCACGCCCTGAAGGACGAACTGGCCGGTTTCCTCGCCGCCGGCTTCGACGAGGTCCTGATCAAGCCGGTGCTGATGGCCGACATGCAGCGGGCGCTGCCGCTGCAGCCCGCGACCTCCTGAGGGCGGGCGCGGGTGGGGGCGAGCCCCCATCCGCCCGCCGCGCGCTCAGCCCTTCTTCTGCTCCAGCTGCGGCAGGGGCGAGCCCTCGCCCAGCGTGAGCAGGCCGCTCGCGGCATAGATGCCCAGCTTGTCGCGGGTGTCCACGATGTCCAGGTTGCGCATGGTGAGCTGGCCGATGCGGTCGCGCGGCGAGAACGTGGATTCGCCCTTTTCCATCGTCAGCCGCTCGGGGTGGTAGGTCAGGTTGGGCGACCGGGTGTCCAGCAGCGAGTAGTCGTTGCCACGGCGCAGCTCGATCGTCACCTCACCCGTCACCGCGCGCGCGACCCAGCGCTGCGCGGTCTCGCGCAGCATGATGGCCTGCGGGTCGAACCAGCGGCCCTGGTACAGCAGGCGCCCCAGGCGGCGGCCGTTGTCGCGGTACTGCTCGATGGTGTCCTCGTTGTGGATGCCGGTGACCAGGCGCTCGTAGGCGATGAACAGCAGGGCCAGGCCGGGCGCCTCGTAGATGCCGCGGCTCTTGGCCTCGATGATGCGGTTCTCGATCTGG
The DNA here is from genome assembly GCF_015159745.1 of Ramlibacter aquaticus. Lineage (GTDB taxonomy): Bacteria > Pseudomonadota > Gammaproteobacteria > Burkholderiales > Burkholderiaceae_C > Ramlibacter > Ramlibacter aquaticus. The sequence continues at coordinate 19,062 of NZ_JADDOJ010000047.1, forward strand.
TCGCTCATGCCCAGGCCGTGGCGGCCGCCGATCTCGTTGGCCTTGAGGATCAGCTCCACCGGCGAGGCGAAGGTCTCGCCGTTCAGGGCCACCGGCTGGCCTTCCTCGAAGCGCACCGTCACGGTCTCGGGCTTGACGGCGACCTCTTCCTTCCAGAACGCCACGCCCATGATGGGGTTCACGATCTTGATGCCGGAGTTCAGGTGCTCCAGGTCCTTGGCCTCGTGCGTGGCGCCCAGCATGTTGGAGTCGGTGGAGTAGGCCTTCTCGGCCGACATCTTGTAGGCGAAGCCGGCCTGCTGCATGAAGGCCGACATCTCCGCCCGGCCGCCCAGCTCGTCGATGAAGGCCTGGTCCAGCCAGGGTTTGTAGATGCGCAGCGAGGGGTTGGTGAGCAGCCCGTAGCGGTAGAAGCGCTCGATGTCGTTGCCCTTAAAGGTGGAGCCGTCGCCCCAGATGTGCACGTCGTCCTCGCGCATGGCCGACACCAGCATGGTGCCGGTCACGGCGCGGCCCAGGGGCGTGGTGTTGAAGTAGGTCACGCCCGCGGTGGAGACGTGGAAGGCGCCGGCCTGCAGGGCGGCGATGCCTTCGTGCGCGAGCTGCAGCCGGCAGTCGATCAGGCGCGCCTTCTCGGCGCCGTACTGCATGGCCTTGCGCGGGATCTCCTCGTAGTCCGGCTCGTCGGGCTGGCCCAGGTTGGCCGTGTAGGCGTAGGGGATGGCGCCCTTCTTGCGCATCCAGTGCAGCGCCGCGCTGGTGTCCAGGCCGCCTGAGAAGGCGATGCCGACCTTCTGGCCGGTGGGCAGGTGTTCGAGGATGGTGCTCATCGCGGGTCAGCCGAAGTGGCAGATGTAGTGGTAAGCGTCGGCGACGCGGATGTCGAAGCGGGAATTGCCCGGCACGCTGAACTGCTGGCCCGGGCCGCTGGCGACCCAGGCGTCGGTGCCCGCCAGGCGGTATTCGCAGCCGCCGGCCACGCATTCCATGATCTCGGGCGCGCCGGTGTTGAAGGTCAGCTCGGCGGCGAGGATCACGCCCACCGACTTCTTCGTGCCATCGGCGAACTCCACGGAGTGGCTCACGCACTTGCCGCCGAAATACACGTTGGCCTGCGTGCTGATGCGCACGCCATCAAGGGTCTGGGTCGTCATGGGGTAGGGAAGGGGATGCGGGAGGACGAAAACCCGCATTTTATCGGGGTGCATCCAACAGCCCGGCCGCTGCGTAGAGAATAGGAGATGGCCACTGAAACCCCGGACACCCGACTCGCCCACCTGCTGGAGCGTATCGCCCTGCGCGGCGACACCCGCGCGCACCTCGACGCCGAGGCCGCGTTGCGGGAGCTGTACGAGCTCACCTCGTCGCGCCTGTTCGGCCTGGCGCTGCGGGTGGTGCGCAACCGCGAATGGGCCGAGGACGTGGTGCAGGAGGCCTACATGAACGTCTGGCGCATCGCCGGCGACTACCGGATGGCCCTGTCGCCGCCGCTGGCCTGGCTGGGCGTGATCGTGCGCAGCCGGGCCCTGGACTTCCTGCGTCGGCGCGCCAGCGAGCGCGCCGACCTCACGGTCCCGCTGGAGGAGGACGGCGAAGCCGACACCCTGGCCTCCGAGGGCGCCTCGCCCATGGACACGGCCGAGGCCAGCGAGCAGGCCTGGGCGCTGCACGAGTGCCTGCGCAAGCTGGAGGCCCGCCAGCGCGAGGTGCTCAGCCTGGCCTACCTGCGCGACCTCAGCCATGGCGAACTCTCGCGCCAGCTCAGCCTTCCGCTGGGCACCGTGAAGTCCTGGATACGCCGGGGCCTGGACCAACTTCGTGGCTGTATGGCCCGCTTCGCCTGACCCCATGGACATCGCACGCCACCCCGAACTCACCGACCGCCTGGCCGCCGCATACGCGCTGGGCACGCTGCGCGGCGGCGCCCGTCGCCGCTTCGAGCAACAGGCCCGCCAGAGCCCGGCACTGCGGGCCGCGGCCCTGCTGTGGCAGGAAAGGCTTTCCTCCATGACAGAACTGCAACAAGCCCAGGCACCCGGACCCCAGGTCTGGACACGGATCCAGAACCTGGTGGAGGCCGAGCGCCCCGGCACCCGCCAGCAGCAGGAGCGGGGCTGGCGCTCCCGGCTGCGGCTGTGGCAGGGCTTCGGCCTGGCGGGCGCGCTGGCGACGGTGGCCGCCGTCGGCGTGGGCCTGCAGGTGCAGAACGAGCGCACCCGGCTGGTGGCCGAGCTGGCCGCCCGGCCCGAGGTGCGCTACGTGGCGGTGCTGTCCGACGACAAGGCCACCGCCTCCATGCTGGTGACCGTGGATCCGCGCCACAACCAGATGACGATCAAGCGGGTCGGCAACTTCCAGGAATCGCCCGACCGCTCGCTGCAGCTGTGGGCGCTGCCGCCTTCGGGCGGGCCGCAGTCGCTGGGCGTGCTGGGTGACGACCGCGTGGTGCGCCTGCCCGCCGGCGAGAACCAGGTGCGGGTGCCGGCCCTGGCCGTGAGCCTGGAGCGCAAGGGCGGGGTGCCCCCGGGGGAGGGCCCCAGCGGGCCGGTGCTGTTCAAGGGCGCCCTGCTGCCGACCTCCTGAGGCCGGCCGGCGCCAGGCCGCCCGCCCACGAAGAAGGCCCGCTGCTGCGGGCCTTTTTCATGGCGCAAGCGCGCGGCTCATGGCGCAAGCGCGCGGCTCAATGCCAGTGGCGGTGGCCGCCGTACCAGCCGAAGCCCAGCGACAGGCTCACCGGCGGGTACCAGGGGCGGTAGTAGTAGGGCGCATAGGCCGGGTAGGCGTAGACGGGCTGCGCGTAGGTGGGGCTGTTGTCGGCCAGGATCACCGCCACGGGCTGGGTGGTGGCCGGGGCCGCGGCCGTGGCCGTGACGTTGTCCGCGGGCGCGGCTGACACCGGGCTGACCTGCAGCTTGATGGTCGGGCCCGGATCGTAGGGCAGCTGCACGTTGTACTGCTTGCCGTTGAACTCGTACTGCACGTTGTAGCCGACGGTGCGGTTCTCGTAGATGGTCTGCGTGCTGCAGTTCTGCACGGTGCGGGGCGCCTGCTGGCCGGCCTCGACGTGGTCGCCCACGGCCGCACCGGCGACGGCCCCCACGCCGGTCGCCAGCAGCCGGCCGGAGCCGCCGCCCACGGTGTTGCCCAGCAGGCCGCCGACGATGGCGCCAACCACGGCGCCGCCGCCCGAGGTGCCGCCGGCGCTGGTGGACACCTGCTCCTGGGTGCAGACCTGGCGCGGTACCGCCACCTGCTGGATCACGGGCGTGCTCGAGATCACGCGGCCGGTTTCCTGGGCCTGGGCGGCGCCTGCGCCCAGCGCGCCGGCGGATACCACGGCCACGGCAAGAATCGCTTTGTTCATCGCGGGCTCCTTCTTCACTTGCATCTATTTTAGGCAGCGCCACCCGCAGGCACACGTCTGCCGTGTAAAGCGCCTGGCGCGGGCGGGGTGGCTGTGCGCCGCGCCCGCAGGGCTCGCGCTCACAGGCCGCGCACCAGCACGTCCCAGGCCTGGTCGTCGAAGCCCACCGTGGTCGCGGCCGCCGGCCATTCCACGACCGGACGCTTGATCACGCTGGGCTCGGCCAGCATCAGGGCGCGGGCGCCGGCGGGCGTCTCCGCCGCGGCCTGGGCCGCCGGGTCCAGCCGGCGCCAGGTCGTTCCTTTCCTGTTGACCAGCTTCGCGGCGCCGAGTTCCGACAGCCAATGGTCCAGCCGCTGGGCGGGGACGCCCTGCTTCTTGAAATCGTGGAATTCGTAGGCGATGCCGCGGCCGTCCAGCCAGGCGCGGGCCTTCTTGACGGTGTCGCAGTTCGGGATGCCGTAGAGCACAGGGTTCATGGGGGCACGATGCTACTGGGACAATGGCGGGATGAACACCCTGGACGCGTGGCTGGCGCACTGCGAGCGCCTGCACCCCACCACCATCGAACTCGGCCTGGACCGCGTGCGCGAGGTCGCGCAGCGCATGGGCCTGCGGCTGGACTGCCCCGTCATCACCGTCGCCGGCACCAACGGCAAGGGCTCCACCTGCGCCATGCTGGAGGCGATCTGCCTGGAGGCCGGCTGGCGCACCGCCGTCTACACCTCGCCCCACCTGGTGCATTTCGAGGAGCGGCTGCGCCTGCACGGCGAGATCGTGCAGGGCGACTCGCTGGTGCCGCACTTCGCCCGCGTGGAGGCGGCGCGCGGCGCGGTCTCGCTGACCTACTTCGAGTTCACCACCCTGGCCATCCTGGCCCGCATCGCCGAGTTCGCGCCCGACGTCGCCATCCTCGAGATCGGGCTGGGTGGCCGGCTGGACGCGGTCAACATCATCGACCCCGACTGCGCCATCATCACCAGCGTGGACCTGGACCACATGGCCTTCCTGGGCCCGGACCGCGAGTCCATAGGCCGCGAGAAGGCCGGCATCCTGCGCACCGGCCGGCCGGCCATCGTGAGCGACCCGGTGCCGCCGCAGAGCGTGATCGACCGGGCGACCGAGATCGGCGCCGACCTCTGGCTGCTGGGGCGCGACTACAACTACTCCGGCGACAAGCAGCAGTGGGCCTGGGCCGGGCGCGGCCGCCGCTACGCGGGCCTGGCCTACCCGGCACTGCGCGGTGCCAACCAGATCGTCAACGCCGCCGGCGTGCTGGCGGCGCTGGAATCGCTGCGCCCGCGCCTGCCTGTGACGGCGCAGGCGGTGCGCAACGGGCTGGCGCTGGTCGAACTGCCGGGGCGCTTCCAGATCGTGCCCGGCCAGCCGGCGCTGGTGCTGGACGTGGCGCACAACCCGCATGCCGTGGCGGCGCTGGCGGCCAACCTGGACGCCATGGGCTTCTACCCCTGCACGCACGCGGTCTTCGGCGCCATGGCCGACAAGGACCTGGCCCCCATCCTGGCCAAGATGGGGCCGCTGGTGGACCGCTGGTACTTCACCGACCTGCCCACGCCGCGGGCCGAGCCGGGCCGCGCCCTGCTGGCGATGTGGAAGGCGGGCGAGAAGCGCGGCGACGTGCAGGCCGCCAGCTTCGCCAGCCCCGAGGACGCCCTGCGCGCGGCCGTCGCCGCGGCGGACCCCGCTGATAGAATCGTGGTCTTCGGATCGTTCTACACCGTGGGCGGCGTCCTGAAAGACGGGATTCCCCGCCTCCAGGCCCCGCACCTGTAGGGCGCAGACCCCACCCCGCACCCGGTCCATGGCCTTCTTCAAATTGCGCAAGGGCGGCGACGAGGCTGCCGGTTCCCGCCAGCCCGAGAGCATCGAGGCCATCCGCCGGCGCGCGCGCCACCGCCTGATCGGCGCCGGCGTGCTGGTGCTGATCGGCGTGCTGGGCTTCCCCATCCTCTTCGACACCCAGCCGCGGCCCATCGCCGTGGACGTGCCCATCGAGATCCCCGACCGCAACAAGGTCGCGCCGCTGCCCGAGGCCGCAGCGCCGGCCCCGGCCGTGGCCACCGCCCCGTCCGCCCCGGCGGCCAGCGCGCCGCCGGCCGTGGCCGCCGTGGTGCCTGCCAAGCCCGCGCCCGCGCCCGAGGCACGCCCCACGGTCACCGCCAAGGCGCCCGAACTCAAGCCTGAACCCAAGCCTGAACCCAAGGCCCCTGCCAAGGGCGCCGACGACGGCGCCCGCGCCGCGGCGCTGCTGGAAGGCAAGGCCGCCGCCGCGGGTGCTTCGACCGCGCCGGCCGCCGCCGAGGGCCGCTTCGTGGTCCAGGTCGGCGCCTTCGCCGACGTGGCCAAGGCGCGCGAGGTGCGCCAGAAGCTGGAGAAGGCGGGCCTCAAGACCTACACCAACGTGGCCGAAACCAAGGATGGAAAGCGCATCCGCGTGCGGCTGGGTCCGTTCACCAGCCGTGCGGACGCGGAGAAGGCCGCCGAGAAGGCGCGCAGGCTGGACCTGACCGCCGCCCTGCTGACCCTGTAGCCATGGACGGCCTCAGCGCACTGGACTGGGCCTTCCTGGGCATCCTGCTGCTGTCCTTCCTGCTGGGGGCGTGGCGCGGCCTGGTGTACGAGGTGATGTCGGTGGCGGCCTGGTTCGCGGCCTTCATCGGTGCGCAGTGGTTTGCGCCGGACGTGGCGGCCCACCTGCCGCTGGGCGGCTCGGGCGAGTCGCTGCGCTATGCCGCCGGCTTCGTGCTGGTGTTCATCGCCATCGTCTTCGTCGGCGGGCTGCTGGCCTGGGGCGTGAAGAAGGCGGTGGAGGCGGTGGGCCTGCGGCCGGTGGACCGCACGCTGGGGGCGGCCTTCGGGCTGCTGCGCGGCGCGCTGCTGCTGCTCGCGGTCGCCGTGGTGATCAACATGACCCCGCTGCGCAATGGCGCGTGGTGGGCGGAATCCAAGGGTGCCGGCGTCTCGACCGCCGCGCTCAAGGGTTTGAAGCCGGTGCTGCCCGAACGTTTCGGCCAGTACCTGCCGGGCTGAAAGGTAGTTTGCAATGTGTGGAATCGTCGGCGTCGTCAGCAACGCCCCTGTCAACCAGCTGATCTATGACGCGCTGCTGCTGCTGCAGCACCGCGGCCAGGATGCGGCCGGCATCGTCACCCAGCTGGAACGCAAGTTCTTCATGCACAAGGCCAAGGGCATGGTGCGCGACGTGTTCCGCACGCGCAACATGCGCGCGCTGCCCGGCACCGTGGGCCTGGGCCAGGTGCGCTACCCGACGGCCGGCAACGCCTACAGCGAGGAAGAGGCCCAGCCCTTCTACGTGAACGCGCCCTTCGGCCTGGTGCTGGTGCACAACGGCAACCTCACCAACGCGCAGGCCCTGCGCGCCGAGCTGTTCACCACCGACCACCGTCACATCAACACCGACAGCGATTCGGAAGTGCTGCTGAACGTGCTCGCGCACGAGCTGGAGCGCGCCACGCGCGGCGTGCCGCTGCAGGTGGAGGACCTGTTCCGCGCGGTGGCCGAGGTGCACAAGCGGGTGCGCGGCTCGTACGCCGTGATCGCCATGATCGCCGGCCACGGCGTGCTGGCCTTCCGCGACCCCTACGGCATCCGCCCGCTCTCCCTGGGCCGCGGCAAGGACGGCACCGTGATGGTGGCCAGCGAGACCGTGACGCTGGAGGGCACCGGCCATGTGTTCGAGCGCCATGTCGCGCCTGGCGAGGCGGTGTTCATCGACCTGAAGGGCCAGGTGCATGCGCGCCAGTGCGCCGAGAACGCCAGGCTGTTCCCCTGCATCTTCGAATTCGTCTACCTGGCGCGGCCCGACTCCGTGCTGGACGGCATCTCGGTCTACCAGGCGCGCCTGAACCTGGGCGAGGCGCTGGCCAAGCGCGTGGTCTCCACCGTGCCGCCCAACGAGATCGACGTCATCATCCCCATCCCCGAATCGAGCCGGCCCAGCGCCACGCAGCTCGCGCAGCTGCTGGGCATCCCCTACCGCGAAGGCTTCGTCAAGAACCGCTACGTGGGCCGCACCTTCATCATGCCGGGGCAGGGCGTGCGCAAGAAGTCGGTGCGCCAGAAGCTCAACGTGATCGCCAGCGAGTTCAAGGGCCGCAACGTGATGCTGGTGGACGACTCCATCGTGCGCGGCACCACCAGCCGCGAGATCGTGCAGATGGCGCGCGACGCCGGCGCGAAGAAGGTCTACCTGGCCAGCGCCGCGCCGCCGGTGCGCTTCCCCAACGTGTACGGCATCGACATGCCCACCGCGACCGAGCTGGTCGCGCACGGCCGTACCGTGGACGAGGTGCGCGAGATCATCGGCTGCGACGCGCTGATCTACCAGGAAGTGGAAGGCATGAAGCGCGCCATCGGCAGCCTGAACCCCAAGCTGGACGGCTTCGACGCCTCCTGCTTCGACGGCGTGTACGTGACCGGCGACATCAACCCCGACGACATCGCGCGCATCAACGAGGCGCGGATCGGCCAGGAGGACGCGCTGGAGGAGGACACCTCGCGCCTGGCATTGCCCAACGCGGAGGTCTGACGCGCATGGCTGAAGAACGCAAGGGCCTGCCCCCCGGGCTGCATCGCGACACGCTGGCGGTGCGCGCGGCCGTGGACAAGAGCCAGTACGGCGAGAACTCCGAGACCCTGTACCTCACCTCCAGCTTCACGCAGCCGGACAGCGCCACCGCGGCGCGCCGCTTCGCGGGCGAGGAGGACGGCTTCATCTATTCGCGCTTTTCCAACCCCACCGTGGCCAGCATGGAGATGCGGCTGGCGGCGCTGGAGGGGACCGAGGCCTGCGTGGGCACGGCCAGCGGCATGGGCGCGATCCTGCTGCTGTGCATGGGCCTGCTCAAGTCGGGCGACCACGTGGTGTGCTCGCGCTCGGTGTTCGGCTCCACCATCAAGCTGATCGCGACCGAGTTCGGCAAGTTCGGCGTTGAATCCACCTTCGTCTCGCAGACCGACCTGGCCGAGTGGAAGGCCGCGATGAAGCCGAACACGAAGCTGCTGTTCGCCGAGACGCCGACCAACCCGCTGACCGAGGTCTGCGACATCCGCGCGCTCGCGGACATCGCGCACGACGGCAGCGCGCTGCTGGCCGTGGACAACTGCTTCTGCTCGCCGGCGCTGCAGCAGCCCGCTGCGCTGGGCGCCGACATCGTCATCCACTCCGGCACCAAGTACCTGGACGGCCAGGGCCGCGTGGTGGCCGGTGCGCTCTGCGCGAGCGAAAGCCTCATCAAGGGTAAGCTGATCCCGGTGATGCGCAGCGCGGGCATCAGCCTTTCGCCCTTCAACGCCTGGGTGGTGCTCAAGGGCCTGGAGACGCTGGGCATCCGCATGGAGGCGCAATCGAAGCGCGCGCTCGAACTGGCGCAGTGGCTGAAGACGCACCCCGCGGTGGAGCGCGTGTACTACCCCGGCCTCGCCAGCCACCCGCAGCATGCGCTCGCCATGGCGCAGCAGTCGGGGCAGGGCGGGGCGGTGCTCTCCTTTGACGTGAAGGCGGCCAACCCGCAACAGGCGCGAGAGCGCGCCTTCCACGTGGCCGATTCGACCCGGCTGCTGTCCGTCACCGCCAACCTGGGCGACGTGAAGAGCATCATCACCCACCCGGCCAGCACCTCGCACGGCCGCCTCAGCGAAGACCAGCGCGCCGCCGCCGGCATCCGGCAGAACCTGCTGCGCGTGGCCGTCGGCCTGGAGCACGTGGGCGACCTGAAGGACGACCTCTCGCGCGGGCTGGACACGCTTTCCTGACATGACGACCCGCACACGCTTCGCGCCTTCGCCGACCGGCTTCATCCACCTCGGCAACATCCGCTCGGCCCTGTACCCCTGGGCCTTCGCACGCTCGACGGGCGGCGCCTTCATCCTGCGCATCGAGGACACCGACCTGGAGCGGTCCTCGCAGGCCGCGGTGGACGTGATCATCGAAGGTATGGCCTGGCTGGGCCTGGACGCCGACGAGGGCCCGTTCTACCAGATGCAGCGCATGGACCGCTACAAGGAAGTGCTGGCGCAGATGCGCGATGCCGGCCTGGTCTATCCCTGCTACATGAGCGTGGCCGAACTGGACGCGCTGCGCGAGCGGCAGATGGCCGCCAAGGAAAAGCCGCGCTACGACGGCGCCTGGCGGCCCGAGCCGGGCAAGGTGCTGCCGCCGGTGCCCGAAGGCGTGCAGCCGGTGCTGCGCTTTCGCAACCCGCTCACCGGCAGCGTGGCCTGGGACGACAAGGTCAAGGGCCGCATCGAGATCCGCAACGAGGAACTGGACGACCTGGTCATCGCGCGGCCCGACGGCACGCCCACGTACAACTTCTGCGTGGTGGTGGACGACATCGACATGCAGATCACGCACGTGATCCGCGGCGACGACCACGTGAACAACACGCCGCGCCAGATCAACATCTTCCGCGCGCTCGGCAAGGAGCCGCCGGTGTATGCGCACCTGCCCACCGTGCTGAACGAGCAGGGCGAGAAGATGAGCAAGCGCAACGGCGCCAAGCCCGTCACGCAGTACCGCGACGAGGGCTACCTGCCCGATGCGATGGTGAACTACCTCGCGCGCCTGGGCTGGTCGCACGGCGACGACGAGATCTTCTCGCGCGAGCAGTTCCTGCAGTGGTTCGACCTGGACCACCTGGGCCGCAGCGCCGCGCAGTTCGACGAGGCCAAGCTGCGCTGGGTGAACGCGCAGCACATGAAGCTCATGCCCGACGCGCAGCTCGCGGTGCTGGTGGAGCAGCAACTCGCCAGGCGCGGCATCGACGCCGACACGCGGCTGGCCGCAATCTGCGCACTCTTCAAGGACCGTTGCGACACCACGGTGATGCTGGCCGACTGGGCCGCGCGCATCTACCGCCCGGTGGACGTGGACGCGGCCGAGCGCGACAAGCACCTGGGCGAGACGGTCAAGCCGGCTGTCGCCATGCTGGCGAAGATGCTGGAGGACTGCCCGTGGACCCGCGAGGACATCGCCCTGGCGATCAAGGAAGTGCTGCGCGCCACGGGCCTGAAGATGCCGCAACTGGCCATGCCCGTGCGGGTGCTCGCACTGGGTACGGCACAGACGCCGTCGCTCGATGCGGTGCTCGCGCTCTTCGATCGCAAAGAAATTTTGGGTCGCTTGAAAGCGGCCTGAATTTCGTTCTATAATCTCTTTCTCGACACCCAACGGGGGTATAGCTCAGCTGGGAGAGCGCTTGCATGGCATGCAAGAGGTCAGCGGTTCGATCCCGCTTACCTCCACCAAAGTGTCGAAGGTTAGTTAACGCGAAGTACGCGTCCAGGTTTTGACCCTATCGTCTAGAGGCCTAGGACATTACCCTTTCACGGTAAGTACCGGGGTTCGAATCCCCGTAGGGTCGCCAAGTTTGGTTGCACTTGCACTCGAAAGAGTGGAACGCAACTCCACGTGTGGAGTGGTAGTTCAGTTGGTTAGAATACCGGCCTGTCACGCCGGGGGTCGCGGGTTCGAGTCCCGTCCACTCCGCCAAATTGCTTAGCAAAGTCAACGGGTTACAGTCGCAAGGCTGTAGCCCGTTTGGCTTTTTGGAATCTGATTCACGAAGTTTGGAATCAGGCTGCAGGCTTCGCACGTTTCTGGCTCCGCCTGTCGTAGACCTTCGCAATCATGTTCCCGTCACTGTGCAGGGTCGCATCCTGCACGTCCTGGTGGCCCTTCTCCAGCTTGTTCGAGACGCCCATGGGCCTGCAGTCCTGCAAGCTGAATTTGCGGAAGGAAAGTTTCCTTTCCGCCGCTGCCTTTTCGCACTCGCGCATCAGATCGTCGAGCATGGCCTTCCAGCCGCCCTTTGTGTAGCGCTGGCCACGCATGTTCCCGAAGACGTACATGGACCCTGCTACGTGGTGCCGCTTCACCTGCAGGGCCTCAGTGATGGTGGCCTGTAGAGCGGGGCTCCACTCGATCAGGATTGCGGGCTTGGTGCTGTCCTTGCCATCGTGCCAGAGGATGCCGTCATGGCTGATGGCGTCGCGTGTCAGGCCGCGCACTTCGACAGAACGACGAACACAGAGCCAGGCCGTGCGCAGCGCCAGCGCGACGATGAGGCGGGCGCCGCCGAACTTGCGTCCGATCTCCACAGCCAGGTCGAGCTCCTGCGCTGTGACGAGGCGCTTCTCGCGCACGACGCGATTGCGCTGAAGGGCATCTAGTGTCCTGTCCCGCTAATTCATAGGCACGAAAACTGCATGGGATGAGGCATCCTCGGAGATGCCTCATGCCCAATGCATATACCCGCACCAGCAACATCGAGCTCACTGACGCGGAGCGCGCGG
>NZ_JADDOJ010000048.1 GCF_015159745.1 Ramlibacter aquaticus
GCAGCCAGCGCGTAGCGAGTTGCGCCGTGCCGGCCCCAGGCCGCAAATTCCAGCGGAGTCCGCGCAGCGGACCGCGGCAGTATGAGCCCCCGTCACAGGCCGGCCAGCGGGGCGAGCGCGAGGTCGATGAGCGAAGCGCGACGCCAGCCAGAACCACCGAATTGAGCGCGAGGTCGAAGAGCACAGCGCGACGCCAGCCAAAACCGGCAGAACGACCGCGAGTTCGAAGAGCGAAGACTCCCCAAAAAATCAACGGATCAGCCAGAGTGAGATGCGCGAAGTCAAGCACCCACGGAGAGCCACCGTCCAGCCCGCCAAAAGCGACGGGCGCTGGGGCAGAATGAACGCAGCGCCCCGGCGTCCTCAACGCTTCATGTCCAAGCCCTACAAGATTCCGCAGTCCGTGCTGGTCGTCATCTACACGCCCGGGCAGCAGGTGCTCCTCATCCGGCGGGCCGACGGCGCGGCCCACTGGCAGTCGGTGACGGGGGCCAAGGACCATCCGGACGAGCCCTTCGCGCAGACTGCCGCGCGCGAAGTGGCCGAGGAGACCGGCATCGCCTGCGGACCGGGCACGCCCCTGCACGCCGGCCTGAGCGACTGGGGCCTGGAGAACGTCTACGAAATTTGGCCTGCCTGGCGCCACCGCTACGCGCCCGGCATCACCCGCAACACCGAGCACGTCTTCGGCCTGTGCGTGCCGGACGGCACCGCCGTCACGCTGTGCCCGCGTGAGCACACCGACCACCGCTGGCTCCCGTGGCGCGAGGCGGCCGACGCCTGCTTCTCACCCTCCAACGCCGAGGCCATCCTGCTCTTGCCACAATTCGCCGCATGGGCACGCTGAGGGTCGCGACCTACAACATCCACAAGGGCGTGCAGGGCCTGGGGCTCGCGCGCAGGCTGGAGATCCACAACATCGGCCACGCGATCGAGCAGCTGGATGCCGACCTCATCTGCCTGCAGGAGGTGCGCAAGATGCACCGCCGCCTGCAGCACCAGCTGCCCCGCTGGCCGGACCAGCCGCAGCACGAGTTCCTCGCCCCCGAAGGTTACGAGGCGGTCTACGAGACCAACGCCATCACGCGCCATGGCGAGCACGGCAATGCGCTGCTCACCCGCTGGCCGGTGCTGGACCGCGGGCACGAGGACATGTCCGACCACCGCTTCGAGCAACGCGGCCTGCTGCACGTGGTCGTGCAGGTGCGGCGCACGCCCGTGCACGTCATCGTGCTGCACCTGGGCCTCATCGCCGGCAGCCGCGCGCGCCAGGTCGAGCAGGCGCTGCGCTACATAGAGCGCGAGGTGCCCGCCCGCGAGCGCGTGGTCGTGGCCGGCGACTTCAACGACTGGGGCGCCAAGCTGCGGCCCGCGCTGGAGCAGGCCGGCTTCCGCGACTACGCCTCGCAGCCCGGGCAGCGCGTCTTCACCTACCCGTCGCGGCTGCCCATCACCCAGCTCGATTTCGTCTATGCACGGGGCATGAAGCCGCGCGCGGTCGAGGTGCCGCAGGGCCGGATCTGGTGGCGCATGTCCGACCACCTGCCGCTCATCGCCGAGTTCCAGATGTAGCCATGGCGCAGCGCTCGCAACCGCCCCTGCGACCGGGGCACACCCTGCGCCTGCTGCAAGGGGCCAGCGAGATGGTCCCGGCCATGGTGGCCGCCATCGACGCGGCGGCGCGGCTGGTGCGGCTGGAGTCCTACATCTTCGACTTCCTGGGCGAAGGGCTGGTGCTGGCCCAGGCCCTGGAGCGCGCGGCGGCGCGCGGGGTGGCGGTGAACCTGGTCATCGACGGCTTCGGCAGCCTGCCCGTTCCGCCCGAGTGGCAGGCCCGCTTCGACGCCGCCGGCGTGCAATGCCGCATCTACGCGCCGCTGGGCTGGCTGGGGGTGCTCTCGCTGGGCAGCTGGCGCCGCCTGCACCGCAAGCTCTGCGTGGTGGACAGCGCGCTCGCCTTCTGCGGCGGTATCAATGTGCTGGACGACCTGCTGGACAGCGACCACCGCCAGCTGCCGGCGCCGCGCTTCGACTTCTCGGTCGAGGTGCGCGGCCCGCTGGTGGCGGACGTGGAGGCCACCATGAGCCGCCTCTGGCTGCGCCTGGAGGCGGTGCGCGACGTGCGGGGCGTGGAGATCAAGCGCGCCCTGCATGCGCTGCGCGCCTCGGGCGTGCCACCGGCCGAGCTGGCGCCGCCACCGCGGCCGCCGGAGGGCAGTGCGCGGGCCGCGCTGGTGCTGCGCGACAACCTGCGCAACCGCGACAGCATCGAGCGCGCATACCGCCGTGCGATCGGCCACGCGCGCGAGGAGGTCATCATCTCCAACGCCTACTTCGTGCCCGGGCGCAAGATGCGCAGCGCGCTGGTGGCCGCCGCGCGGCGGGGCGTGCGCGTGCGCCTGCTGCTGCAGGGCCGCTACGAAAGCTTCATGCAGTACTACGCTTCGCGTCCCGTCTACGGCGAGTTGCTGCGCGCGGGCGTAGAGATCCACGAGTACGCGGCCAGCTTCCTGCACGGCAAGGTCGCCGTGGTGGACGGCGCTTGGGCCACCGTGGGCTCCTCCAACCTGGACCCGCTCAGCCTGCTGCTCGCGCGCGAGGCCAACGTGGTGGTCGAGGACCAGGCCTTCGCCGCGCTGCTGCGGGAACGCCTGGTGCGCGCGATGGAGACGGCCGGGCGCGTGATGAGCGCCGACGGCTACAGCAACCGCCCGCTGCGCGAGCGCTTCATGGAGCGCATCGCGCTCTTCCTCATGCGGCTCGCCCTGGTGGTGCAGGGCCAGAGGTACCTCTGATGCGCACCGGCGACCTCGTGGTGCAGCGCCCGGAAGGGCTGTACTGCCCGCCCGGCGATTTCTACATCGATCCCTGGCGGCCGGTGGCGCGCGCCGTGATCACGCACGCGCACGCCGACCACGCCCGTGTGGGGCACGGCCACTACCTGGCCGCGCGCGAGGCCGAGGGCGTGCTGCGCGCGCGCCTGGGCGAGATCACGCTGCAGACCCTGGCCTATGGCGAGCGCATCACGCACCACGGCGTGGGCCTGTCGCTGCACCCGGCCGGCCACGTGCTGGGCTCGGCCCAGGTACGGCTGGAGCACGGCGGCCAGGTGTGGGTCGCCAGCGGCGACTACAAGGTCGCGCCAGACCGCACCTGCGCGCCCTTCGAGCCGGTGCGCTGCGACGTGTTCATCACCGAGTCGACCTTCGGCCTGCCGATCTACCGCTGGAGCCCCGACGACGAGCTGTTCGACGGCATCAACGACTGGTGGTCGCGCAACGTGCTGGCCGGCCGGGCCAGCGTGCTGGGCTGCTACAGCTTCGGCAAGGCACAGCGCATCCTCTCGGGCATCGACCCCTCCATCGCGCCCGTCATCGTGCACGGCGCGGTGGAGCCGCTGAACCGCACCTACCGGGCGGCCGGGGTGGCGCTGCCCGACACGCAGCTCGTCTCCGAGGTGAAGGACAAGGCGGACTTCAAGCGCGCCCTGGTGCTGTGCCCGCCCAGCGCCATCGCCAGCCCCTGGATGCGCCGCTTCGCCGATGCGCAGGCCGCGTTCGCCAGCGGCTGGATGCAGCTGCGGGGCGCGCGCCGGCGCGGCGGCTACGACCGTGGCTTCGTGCTCTCGGACCATGCCGACTGGCCCGGGCTGATGCAGGCGATCCGGGCCACCGGCGCGCAACGCGTGATCGTCACCCACGGCAGCGTGCCGGTGATGGTGCGCTTCCTGCGCGAGCAGGGGCTGGAGGCGGGGTCCTTCGACACCGAGTACGGCGGCGACGCCGTGGAGGCGGACGAGACCCCGGCGGCGGGGGAGGGCGCATGAGCCACGGCCTCCTGCGCCCGCCGCGCCCCCTGGGGGGAGGCCGCGCATGAAGCGCTTCGCGCAGCTCTTCGCCGAGCTGGACGCCACCACCTCCACCAATGCCAAGGTCGATGCGCTGCAGCGCTATTTCGCCCAGGCGCCGGCGCACGACGCGGCCTGGGCGGTGTACTTCCTGTCGGGCGGCAAGCCGCGCCAGGTCACGTCCATGGCCACGCTGGCCAGCCTGGCCTGCGCGATGGCCGGCATTCCGCCCTGGCTGTTCGACGAGTGCTACCAGGCCGTGGGCGACCTGGCCGAGACCATCGCCCACGTGCTGCCGCGCGGCGAGCACAGCTCGGACCTGGGCCTGGCCGAGTGGGTGGAAGAGCGCGTGCTGCCGCTGCGCGGCCTGCCCGAGGCCGAGGTGGCGGCGCGGGTGCAGGCCTGGTGGTCCGAACTCGATGCGCAGGGCCGCTTCCTGCTGTCCAAGCTGGTGGGCGGGGGCTTTCGCGTCGGCGTGAGCAAGCTGCTGGTGCAGCGGGCCCTGGCGGCGCACGCCGGCCTGGACCCCAAGCGGGTGGCCCAGCGCATGATGGGCTACACCGACGGCAAGCAGATGCCCACGCCCGAGCGCTACGAGGCGCTGATCGCGGCGGTCGACGCGCAGGGCGGCGACGCGCCGCTGGACGCGGGCCAGCCCTATCCCTTCTTCCTGGCCCACCAGCTCGACGCGCCGCCCGAGGTCTTCGCCTCGCGCCTGGGCGGCGTGGCGGACTGGCAGGTGGAATGGAAGTACGACGGCATACGCGGCCAGGTGGTGCGCCGGGCCGGCCGCTGCTGGATCTGGTCGCGTGGCGAGGAACTGGTGACCGAGCGCTTCCCGGAAATCGAGGCGCTGGCCGCGGCCCTGCCCGACGGCACCGTGCTGGACGGCGAGATCCTGGTCTGGAAGGACGAGCGCCCCGCGCCCTTCGCCCTGCTGCAGCAGCGCATAGGCCGCAAGACGGTGACGAAGAAAGTTCTCGCCGAGGCGCCGGTGAGCTTCATGGCCTACGACCTGCTGGAGCAGGGCGGCCAGGACGTCCGCGGCCTGCCGCAGCGCGAACGCCGCGAGCGGCTGGAGCGCCTGCTGCTGGGCACGCCCTTCCTGCTGTCGCCGGTCCAGTCCGCCGCCACCTGGCTGGAATTCGCCCGCCACCGCGAGCGCTCGCGCGAGCTGGGCGTGGAGGGCTTCATGCTCAAGCGCCTGGACGCGGCCTATGGCACCGGCCGCACCAAGGCCGAGGGCCTGTGGTGGAAGTGGAAGATCGATCCCATGACGGTGGACTGCGTGCTGGTCTACGCCCAGGCCGGCCACGGGCGCCGCGCCTCGGTCTACACCGACTACACCTTCGCCGTGTGGAACCGCGCGCCCGAGAGCGCCGCCGAGGCCGAGGCGGTGCTGGAGGCCATCGCCCGGCGCGACCCCGCACAGCCCGGGGCGCTGCAGCTCGTGCCCTTCGCCAAGGCCTATTCCGGCCTCACCGACGAGGAGTTCCGCCAGGTCGACGCCATCATCCGCAAGACCACGGTCGAGAAGTTCGGGCCGGTGCGCAGCGTGCGGCCCTCGCTGGTGTTCGAGCTGGGCTTCGAGGGCATCAACCGCAGCGGCCGCCACAAGAGCGGCATCGCGGTGCGCTTCCCGCGCATGCTGCGCATCCGCAGCGACAAGCCGGTGCACGAGGCCGACACCCTGGCGCAGCTGGAGGCATTGCTGGGCGCGCAGCGGGGGTAAAACGGCGGTGTTACCATCTTCCATGCTCATGAAGGCCGAGAACATCCAGCCCACCATCGCCACCGAAGACGGCATTCCCGTCTCGGTGAAGATCCGCGAGCGCATCCAGGCGGCGCGCAAGCGCTTCCATGCCAACGACAACATCGCGGCCTTCATCCAGCCCGGCGAGCTCGAGGCGCTGCTCGACGAAGTCGAGATCAAGATGCAGGGCGTGCTGGACTCGCTGGTCATCGACACCGAGGGCGACCACAACACCGGTGACACGGCGCGCCGCGTCGCCAAGATGTACGTCAACGAGGTCTTCCGCGGCCGCTACGTCAAGGCGCCCGCGATCACCGAGTTCCCCAACGCCGAGCACCTGAACGAGCTGATGATCGTCGGCCCGATCACCGTGCGCTCGGCCTGCAGCCACCACTTCTGCCCGGTCATCGGCAAGGTCTGGATCGGCATCATGCCGAACGAGCACACCAACGTGATCGGCCTGTCCAAGTACGCGCGCCTGGCCGAGTGGGTCATGGGCCGCCCCCAGATCCAGGAAGAGGCCGTGGTCCAGCTGGCCGACCTCATCATGGAGAAGACCCAGCCCGACGGCCTGGCCATCGTGATGGAGGCCAGCCACTACTGCATGGCCTGGCGCGGCGTGAAGGACATGGACGCGCGCATGATCAACTCCGTCATGCGCGGCGTCTTCCTCAAGGATTCGGCGCTGCGCCGCGAATTCCTCGCCCTCATTCCGCAGAAGCCCTGAAAGTCACCATGCTGGTCCGCCTTCTCTACGCCAGCCGCGCCGTCGACTCCAGCCCGGATGCGATCGAATCCATCCTGCAGCAGTCGCGCCAGCACAACCCGGCTTCCGGCATCACCGGCATCCTCTGCTATGGCGGCGGGATCTTCCTGCAGGCCATGGAGGGCGGCCGCATGCAGGTCAGCGAACTCTTCGGCCACATCCAGCGCGACCCGCGCCACAAGGACGTGGTGCTGCTGCACTTCGAGGAAATCTTCGAGCGCCGCTTCGGCGGCTGGAGCATGGGCCAGGTCAACCTGTCCAAGCTCAACCACTCGCTGGTGCTCAAGTACTCCGAGAAGCCCGAGCTCGATCCCTACGCCGTCTCCGGCAAGGTTTCGCTCGCGCTGCTCGAAGACCTGATGGCTTCGGCCTCCATCTGCGGCCGGGTCTGAACCGCGGGCGGCGGGGCGGCTGCGCGGCACCGCCGCGGCGAGCCTGCGCCTTCCGGACTTCCCATGAGTGAACTCCGCCTCGTCGGTTGCGACTTCTCCAGCACGCCCACGCGCCGCAAGCCCATCGTGCTCGCCTGGGGCGAGGCGCGCGGGCCGCGCGTGCGGCTGGAACGCATCGAGCGCCTGGACACCCTGGCCGCCTTCGGCGACTGGCTGAAGCGGCCCGGCCCCTGGGTGGGCGGCTTCGACGTGCCCTTCGGCCTGCCCCGCGAGCTGGTCGAGCAGCTGGGCTGGCCGCTCGCCTGGCGCGAGTGCATGGCCCACTATGCCTCGCTCAGCCGGGCGCAGATCCGCGAGGCCTTCGCGGCCTTCTGCGATGCGCGCCCGGTGGGCGGCAAATTCGCGCACCGCGCCTTCGACCGCCGCGCCGGCTCCAGCCCGTCCATGAAGTGGGTCAACCCGCCGGTGGCCTACATGCTGCACGCGGCCGTCCCCCTGCTGATCGAGGCGGGCGTGGACCTGCCGGGGCTGCACGCCGGGGACCCCTCGCGCGTCGCCCTGGAGGCCTATCCCGGCCTGCTCGCGCGCGAGCTGGTCGAGCGGCGCAGCTACAAGTCCGACGATCGGAGCAAGCAGACCCCCGAGCGCCTGATCGCGCGCAAGGACATCGTGGATGCGCTGGAGCAGGGCCGCACGCGGCTGGGCCTGCGGCTGGCCCTCACGCACGCGCAGCGCGACCTGCTGGTGGACGACGCGTCCGGCGACAGCCTGGACGCGGTGCTCTGCCTGCTGCAGGCGGCCTGGGCCCAGGCGCAGGGCGAAGGCTGGGGCCTGCCCGCCGACCTGGACCCGCTCGAGGGCTGGATCGTCTCCTGCTGAGCAGGCCGGGCCCGGGCCCGGCCGCATGGCTCTTTCGGACCTCGTTACACACGCGCTACCGAGCTCGTCCTAGCATGGCTTCGCCAGCCAAAGACGAGAACAGGGAGCGCATATGGCAGACGAATTCCAGGGCCTGTCGATCGCAGTGCTCATCCCTTGCTACAACGAGGAAGTGGCCATCCCCCGCGTGGTGCGCGACTTCCGGCGCGCGCTGCCGACGGCGCGTGTGTACGTGTACGACAACGCGTCCACCGACCGCACGGCGGAGGTGGCCGCCGCCGAGGGCGCCATCGTGGGCTTCGAGCCCTTCCCTGGCAAGGGCAACGTGATGCGCCGCATGTTCAGCGACATCGAGGCCGACGTGTACGTGCTGGTGGACGGCGACGACACCTACGACGCCGATGCCGCGCCGCGCCTGGTGCGCGCGCTGCTGGACCGCCAGCTCGACATGGTCAACGGCGCGCGCGTGACCGACATCAAGGAGGCCTACCGCTTCGGCCACCGCTTCGGCAACCAGCTGCTCACGGGCCTGGTGCAGCACATCTTCGGCAAGCAGTTCAACGACATGCTCTCGGGCTACCGCGTGTTCTCGCGCCGCTTCGTCAAGTCCTTCCCGGCGATCTCCTCGGGCTTCGAGATCGAGACCGAGCTGACCGTGCACGCGCTGGAGCTGCGCATGAAGACGGCCGAGGTCGCGACGCGCTACAAGGACCGGCCGGAAGGCTCCGCCTCCAAGCTCAACACCATCCGCGACGGCATCCGCATCCTGCGCATGATCGGCGTGCTGGTGAAGGAGGAGCGCCCGCTCGCCTTCTTCAGCACCGTGGCGGCCCTGCTGGCGCTGCTGTCGGTCGCGCTCTCCATCCCCATCGTGATCGAGTTCATGCACACCGGTCTGGTGCCGCGCCTGCCGACGGCGGTGCTGTCCGTGGGCATCATGCTGGTCGCGGTGCTCTCCATGGCCTGCGGGCTGGTGCTGGACACCGTGACGCACTCCCGGCGCGAGCTCAAGCGCCTGGCCTACCTGGACATCCGCGCCCCGCAGTGGCCCACCGTGGCCATGCCGGCGGCCAACGCCGACGTCTACCCGCTGGGCCGGCCCGCCGCACAGCCCCAGCCCGCCTGGAGCGGCGCCGAGAGCACGGCGCCCGTGTTCCCGGTCGCCGCCTCCTGAGGGCCGGCATGGGGACGGGCCCGGCCCCGGCCGGCATGGCCGGGATGGCTGCACCGCGCGACCGCAGCTGGCTGGAGATCGCCAGCGGCCGGCAGCTGGCGCTCCTGGTCGGGGCGCTGTTCGCGCTGAACCTCGCGCTCTACTGGCCGGGCGCGATGATGAACGACTCGCTCAACCAGTACAAGGAGGCGGTGAGCGGGCGCTTCACCGACTGGCACCCGCCCGTCATGGCCTGGCTGTGGTCGGTGCTGCGCCGGGTGCACGATGGGCCGGCGCCCCTGTTCGCGCTGCACCTGTGCGCCTACTGGGCCGGCATCGCCGCCTATGCGGACGCCGCCCGCCGCCTGGGGCACCGCCGCATCGCGCTGGCGCTGGCCCTGTCGGGGGCCTTTCCGGCCTTCGTCTTCATGAACGCCTACGTCATCAAGGACGTGGGCATGGCCGCCGCGCTGGTGGCCGGCAGCGGCCTGCTGTTCTGGTTCCGTTCGCAGGGCCGCCGGCCCGGCTGGGGCTGGGCCGCGGCGGCTGCGCTGCTGCTGGCGTACGGCACCCTGGTGCGCACCAACGCCGTGTTCGCGATCGGCCCGCTGCTCGCGTACGCGATCGCGCCCGACCGCTGGCTGCGGCCGCTGCGCCTGGGCGCCGTGGCGGTGGTGGTGGCGCTGGCCGCGGTGCCGGCCTCCATGGTCGTGAACCAGCTGCTGTTCCACCCGGTGCAGCGGCACGCGGTGGAGTCGCTGTTTCTCTACGACATCGCGGGCACCGCCGCGCAGCTGCACGAGCCGGCGCTGCTGGCGCCGCGCGCGCGCATGAGCGATGACCAGCTGCAGGCCTGCTACAGCCCCTTCTGGTGGGACAGCTTCAGCGCCTGGGGCCCCTGCGGGCGCTGGGTCGCCCGGCCCGACCCCGACCGCGCGACCTACGGGGAGGGCCTGGCCGCCCAGTGGCTGGGAACCATCGCCGCGCACCCGCTGGCCTGGGCCGAGCACCGGCTCAAGCACTTCAACTCGGAGCTCTTCTTCCTGGTGCCGCTCAAGCACATGCGCTTCGCCCCCGAATACCGGGGCGAGCTGCCCGGCTTCACACCCTACGAGCGCTTCACGCCCGCGCAGGTCCGCATGGACCTGGTGCGCAAGAACCCCACCGTGTGGCCCATCACCTGGCTGGCCTGGGGGGCGGCGCTGCTGGTCCTGCTGTCGCGCTGCGCGCCGTCGCCGGGCGTGCTGGCGGCGCGCCCGCTGCTGGTCTCCGCGCTGGCCTACTCCGGCGCCTACCTGCTGGTGGGGGTCGCCACCGACCTGCGCTACCACTACTGGTCGCTGCTCGCCTCGGTCATCGCCACGCTGCTGGTGGGGCCCGAGCTGGCGGTGGGCTGGCGCCTGCGTTCGCGCGGTCTGTGGGCGGCCCTGCTGCTCACGGGCGCGGTGGTCGCGGCGGGCCTGGCCGCGCGCCTGTTCGACCTGCAGGCCTGGGTGGGATGATGGGCGAGGGCGCACGCATCCTGCGGTTCGGCCTGGTGGGCGCGCTCGGCTTCGTGGTCGACGCCGGCGTGCTGCAGCTGCTGGTGTGGCAGGGCTGGAACCCGGTGGCCGGCCGTGCGGTTTCCATTCCGCTGGCGGTGCTGGCCACCTGGGCGCTCAACCGTGGCTTCACCTTCCGCGAGGCACGGGGCGCGCCGGCCCTGCCCAGCCTGCTGCGCTATGCGGGGGTGAGCGCGGCCGGCGCGGCGGTGAACTTCGGGGTCTACAGCGCGCTGGTGCTGGCCTCGGCCGTGTTCGGCGCCCACCCGGTGCTCCCGCTGGCCGTGGCCTCCGGCATCGCGATGCTGGTGAACTACCTGGGCAGCCGGCACTTCGCCTTCCGTGCCGGCAGCCGCCGCCCGCACCAGGGCTGGTAGCCCGGCGCCTGCACCGGGCGCGCGCTGGCGCGCTGCAGGCCTGAGGCAGGGCCGGGGCCCGCGCCGGGTGCCTCGCGCCGCCCGCCGGCGTCCGCCGCCTGCGCCGCGTGATTTCTCCTTCAGGCCCGGCGGGAAGGGCCCGCCAGCGACAATGGAACGTTCCACGTCCTGCCCGCGCCCGCCCGTGCCATGAACGCCGCCGAGCCCCTGCCGCCCCCAGACGCCGAGCGCTGGATGCTCTCGCGCGGCTGGCAGCCATTCGCCTTCCAGCGCGAGGTGTGGCAGGCGGTGGCCCAGGGGCGCAGCGGCCTGCTGCATGCGACCACGGGGGCCGGCAAGACCTACGCCGTGTGGCTGGGCATGCTGCAGCAGCTGCTGGCGCGCCACCCGCCCGGCCGCCATCCCGAGCCCCTGCGCGCGATCTGGCTCACGCCCATGCGCGCGCTGGCCTCGGACACCACGCGCGCGATCGCCGCGCCGCTGCAGGCGCTCGCGCCGGCCTGGACCCTGGGCCAGCGCACGGGCGACACGCCATCCGCCGAACGCGCCCGCCAGGACCGGCGCTTTCCCACCGTGCTGGTCACCACGCCGGAATCGCTCAGCCTGATGCTGAGCCGCGAAAAAGCGCGCGAGGAGCTGGCCAGCGTCGCGTACGTGGTCATCGACGAATGGCACGAGCTGCTGGGCAGCAAGCGCGGCGTGCAGGCGCAGCTGGCACTGGCGCGGCTGTGGCGTCTCAACCCGGGCCTCGTGGCCTGGGGCCTGAGCGCCACGCTGGGCAACCTGGAGGAGGCGATGCAGGTGCTCGCGCACCCCGGCGAAGCCCTGGGCGCGCCGCCGCCCGCGCTGGTGCGCGGCCGCATCGAGAAGAACCTGGTCATCGACACGCTGATCCCGCCCGACCCGGGCAAGTACTCCTGGGCCGGCCACCTGGGCGCGCGCATGCAGCAGCCGGTGGTGGAGGAGATCGAGCGCTCCGGCCCCACGCTGCTCTTCACCAACGTGCGCTCGCAGGCCGAGATCTGGTACCAGCTGCTGCTGCAGGCGCGGCCGCAGTGGGCCGGCGAGATCGCGCTGCACCACGGCTCCATGGACCGGGCGACGCGCGAATGGGTCGAGCAGGGGCTCAAGGCCGGCAGCCTGCGCGCGGTCGTCGCCACGTCCTCGCTCGACCTGGGGGTGGACTTCCTGCCGGTGGAGCGGGTGCTGCAGGTGGGCTCGGCCAAGGGCGTGGCGCGCATGATGCAGCGCGCCGGGCGCAGCGGCCACGCGCCGGGCCGCAGCAGCCGCATCACGCTGGTGCCCACCAACACGCTGGAGATCATCGAGGCCGCGGCCGCGCGCGACGCGGCGCAGGCGGGCCGGGTGGAGGAACGCTGCGCGCCCGACAAGCCCCTGGACGTGCTGGTGCAGCACATCGTCACGGTGGCGCTGGGCGGCGGCTTCGAGGCCGACGCGCTGTATGCGGAGGTGCGCGGCGCCTGGTCGTACCGCAAGCTCACGCGCGCCGAATTCGCCTGGGCAATGGCGTTCTGCGAGCGCGGCGGCGAGAGCCTCACCGCCTACCCCGACTACCACCGCATCGCGCGCGACGAGGCCGGCCTGTGGCGCGTGCCCGACCGCGGCATCGCGCGCCGCCACCGCCTGGGCATAGGCACCATCGTCAGCGACGCCGCCATGCAGGTGAAGTACCTGAGTGGCGGCTCCCTGGGCTCCATGGAGGAGGGCTTCATCGCCCGCCTGCGCCCCGGCGACTGCTTCTTCTTCGCCGGCCGGCTGCTCGAGTTCGTGCGCGTGCGCGAGATGGTGGCCTACGTGAAGAAGGCGGCGAAGCTGCGCGGCACCGTTCCGACCTGGCAGGGCAGCAAGATGGCGCTGTCGGCCGAGCTGGGCCAGGCGGTGCTGGCCATGATGCAGCGCGCCGCGCGCGGCGATTACAGCGAGCCGGAGCTGGCCGCGGCCCGGCCCTGGCTGGAGACCCAGGCCCGGCTCTCGGCGATCCCCACCCCCGGCACGCTGCTGGTCGAAACCTTCCGCTCGCGCGAGGGCCACCACGCCTACCTGTATCCCTTCGCCGGCCGGCACGTGCACCTGGGGCTGGCCAGCCTGCTCGCCTGGCGGCTGGCGCGCGACACGCCCAACACCTTCAGCCTCTCGGTCAACGACTACGGCTTCGAGCTGGTGAGTGCGGACCCCATCGACCTGGCGCCCATCCTGTCCGGCGAGGCCTTCGCCACCGAGGACCTGCTGCACGACGTGCTGGCCTCGCTCAACGCCACCGAAATGGCGCAGCGTCGCTTCCGCGAGATCGCGCGCGTGGCCGGCCTGGTGACCCTGGGCTACCCGGGCCAGCCGCGCAGCGCACGCCAGCTGCAGGCCTCCAGCAGCCTGTTCTTCGAGGTCTTCCGCAAGTGGGACCCGGGCAACCTGCTGCTGGCGCAGGCGCAGGCCGAGGTGCTGAGCCAGGAGCTGGAGCTCTCGCGCCTGCGCACTGCGCTGCAGCGGCTGCGCCGGCGAAAGCCCAGGCACCAGGAACTGCGGCACCCCAGCCCCATGAGCCTGCCGCTGATGGTGGAGCGCTTTCGCGAGAAGCTCAGCACCGAGCAGCTGTCGCAGCGGCTGGACCGCATCCTGCGCGACATGGAGCGCGACACGGGCTGAGCCCGCTCAGCGCTGCGCAGGCCCGAGGATGGTGTCGTGCACGAAGCGCAGCTTCTCCAGGGCCCGGACCGAGAGCGCGAACGGGTAGGCGTCCTCCTGGCCCAGGCTGCGGTTCAGGCTGTTCAGCAGCAGCGTGAGCGGCACCCACTGCGTCACCAGCGCGTCGAAGTCCGCCGCGTGCACGAAGGGGTCGTCGACCTCCTCCGTCGCGTCCCCGCCGGGCACGGCCAGGCTGGTGCTGTACGAGGCGGCCGTTTCCAGCAGGTCCGTCATGTGCAGGTAGTGGGCCCAGGTCTCGGCCCAGTCCTCCCAGGGGTGGGCGCTCGCATAGGCGCTGACGAAGCGCTCGTTCCAGTCGGCCGGCGTGCCGCCGCCGTAATAGGCCTGCAAGGCCTCGCCATAGTCGGCGCGTTCGTCGCCGAAGAGTTCGCGGAAGGGCGCCAGCCGCGGCGTGCCGTCGACCAGCCGGTCCCAGTAGAAGTGGCCGGACTCATGCCGGAAGTGGCCCAGCAGGGTCCGGTAGGGCTCGTGCAGCTCGACCTTGCGGCGCACGCGCTCGGCGTCGTCCGCCTCGGCGATGTTGAGCGTGATCACGCCCGCCGCGTGGCCGGTCATCACGGGGCGGCCGGGGGTGTCGGCCAGAAATTCGAACACCGGCCCGTCGCTCGTTCCCCCCGGTGGGTCGGTGGAGGCCAGGCGCATCAGCGCCAGGGTGTAGAACAGGCGCCGCTTGGCGACTTCCATGCGCGCCCAGCGCTCCGGGTTGCCCGGCACCGAGAGGTCCGGCAAGACCCGGGTCTGCCGGCAGGAGACGCACAAGGGGTTGGGGTCGTGCTGCGGCACGGCGAAGTTGCAGGCCTGGTGCTCGGTGTTGTTGCGGCACAGGCGGTAGGGCGGGCCCGGCGGGCCGCGCCAGCGTCCGGGCTTGCGTCGCCACAGCCCGGGCGGGCCGGCCGCCTCGATCGCGCAGAGCGCGAGGCGGTCCGGCAGGAAGGCGAGCTCGCTGGCGCACTGCAGGCACCGCACGTTCTCGAAGAACAGCGGGTGCCCGCAGTGGTCACAGCGGAAGGTCCTCAGGGACGGACCTCGAGGTTGTTGCGCACCGAGCGCACGCCGTCGGTGTTTCGCGCCAGCGCCTCGGCCTTGGCCTTCTCGCCGGCGGACTTGGCGAAGCCCGAGAGCTGCACCGCGCCGTTCAGGGTCTCGACCTTGATGGCGGCGGCGTCCACGGTCTTGTCCTCGACGAACTTGGCCTTCACCCGGGTGGTGATGGTGGCGTCGTCCACGTAGCTGCCCACGGTCTCCTGGTGACGCATCACCGAGCAGCCCGAGGCGAGGACGGTGGCGCCGATGAGGACGGCGGTGGTGAGGGCTTTGATGTGCTTCATGTTTTCTCCTTCAGTGGTTCGACCGTCTTGGCTTTGTTGTCGCGTCCCGGCAGACGGTCCCTCCCGGTCGGCGGGTTGCGATTCAGATCTCGGGTTCGTCGGCGGAGGACATGGCCGCCATCAGCACGCCGGCCAGCTGCGGCGAGCGTGCCAGGGCCAGCAGCACCGAGCCCGCGGACACCATCCGCCAGGGCCGGGCGATGACCAGCACCGCGCCCGCCACGGCGGCGATGCCCAGGTATTGCAGTGGCTTGCGCCCGCCGTACGAAGACAGTGCCGGCGTCGCCACCTGCAGGCCCAGGCGGGCCGGGTGGTGGCGCCACCAGCTGCGCAGCGCACGGCGCAGGCCGCCGGCCATGCCGCCGCCGCCTGCGGCCGCGTCGGCGCGGGCGGCGGCCCAGGGCCCGATGTCACCCTCGGCCTCCACGCCGGCCTCGTCCGGGGGGGGCCCGGCCTCGCCGCGTCCCAGCAGGCTGGCCAGCGGGCCGCGCCGGTGGCTGCGCTCTTCCTTGCGATGCACGTATTCGATGAGCGCCAGCCGGCTGCGCGCCAACCGGTCGGCGGCGGCGCTCATGCCTTGGCTCCCAGCGTGCGCAGCGCCTGAACGTCGGCGTCCAGCTGCGCGCGCAGTTCGGTGAAGGCCTTGGAGGGCGTGTGCTGGCGGGCCATCGCGGCGCCGGCGACGGCCACCACCAGCGCCACGCCGGGCACCACCACCAGGGTCCAGTGGAATTCGCCCATCACCGCGCCCAGCATCACGGCCACGCCGGTGAACACCAGGAACAGCAGCAGGCCCAGCGCGGCCACCGCCCAGGCGATGGCCCGCTTCGCGAGGTCCATGCCCGCGGTCGACGCCTCCTCCTGCACCAGCGACGCGTAGCCGGCGACGTGGTCCATGACCAGCTCGGGGCGGGCGATGAGGATCGTGAAGATCGGGTGGACCATGGCGACGGCGCTCAGTAGTCGTTGCGGTTGCGGCGCATGGCGAGGATCAGCCCGGCCACCGCGGCGCCCACGGCGGCGGCGATCAGCGCCGACTTCAGCGGCTGCTCGGAGACATAGCGGCCGGTCGCCCGGGTGTACTCGCTCATGCTGCTGGCGCCGCGGTTGGCCATGTCCTTCATGCCCCAGCGCAGGTCGCGCATCTTGTCGCTGGCGCGGCTGAGGGCCTGGTTGGCGTAGTCCCGGGTGCTCTCGAGCGCCTGGGCCGCCAGGCCGCGCGCGTCGTCGGCGTAGCCGCCGGCGTCGTCGCGCAGGGCGCGTGTGTCATCGCGAAACGAACGGGTGCTGTTCATGGGGTCCTCCTGCGGGGGCTGGGTTGGGAAATTCGCTGCGGCGTCAGGGTCGGCCGCGGCCGAAGATGAAGGCGATCACGGCGAGCACGATGAACACGAAAAAGAGGATCTTGGCGATGGACACGGCGCCCGCCGCGATGCCGCCGAAGCCGAAGACGGCCGCGATCAGCGCAATGACGAGGAAGACGACGGCGTAGTGCAGCATGGGGTGATCTCCTTCATGAACCGGCGGTGCCGGAAAACCTGCAAGGAGGTTAGGCTCGGCCGCAGTGCCGGCCTCATCGGCCCCGGTCCTGACAGGTTGTCGGTGCCGCGCAGGCCGCGCCGTAGGAGTGCTCCCACGCGCGGCCGGGCAGCCGCCCCGCGAGACTCAGTCGGCGGTGGAGGCGGCGGGCTGGGGCAGGTGCGACTCGCGCGTGTCCGCGCGCAGCACGGCCCGGATGCGCGTGCCACGCCCGGGCGCCGCGTCCAGGGTGAGCCGGCCGCCGGCGGCCTCCACGCGGTGGCGCATGCCGGCCAGCCCGTGCGTGGAGGGCTTGACCCGGGCCGGGTCGAAGCCCTGGCCGTCGTCGCGGATCTCCACCTCGGCATGGCGACCGAAGTCGCGCAGGTTGATCTCCACGTGCTTGGCCCGCGCGTACTTGCCCACGTTGGTGAGCGATTCCTGCACCAGCCGGTACACGGTGAGCTGCTGCGCCTCGTCGAGCTGCGGCGGCTCCAGGCTGGTGACCACCTCGATGCCGGAGCGCTCGGAGAACTCGCGCGCCAGGATCTCCAGCGAGGCGGTGAGACCCAGGTTGGCGAGCGAGGACGGGCGCAGGTCCTCGATGATGCGGCGCTTCAGCGCGATGCCGCTGTTCAGCGATTCGGTCAGGTGCTGCAGGCGCTGCGTCACCTCGGGGCTGGGGCTGGGCCCCAGGCGCGACTTCAGGCGCGCCACGTCCAGCTTGGCGGCCGTGAGCAGGGCGCCCAGCTCGTCGTGCAGCTCGCGCGCCAGGTGGCCGCGCTCCTCCTCGCGCACGTTCTGCAGGTGGGTGGCCAGCTCGGCCAGCGTCGCCGTGCGCTCGCGCACCAGCTGCTCCAGCTGGTCACGCTCGCGCTGCAGAACCTCCTGCTGCACCTCGTCGGCGCGGCGCAGCGCGCGCGTCTGGCGCAGGTAGAGCGCGAAGGCCAGCACGGCCGCGAGCGACACGGCCGCGATGCCGAAGCGCGACAGCATCAGCGTGCGCTGCACCTGGTCCTGGCTGACGGCCATGCGTGCCGAGGACAGCTGCACCAGCTGCGCGGTCTCGGCCCGTATCGCGTCCATGTGCTCCTTGCCGACGTCGGTCATCAGCACGAACTTCCATGCGTCCTCGTTGCCCTGCTTGCGCATGCGCACCGAGAGTTCCATCTCGGCCAGCTTGCGCTGCACGTCCCGCGTCAGCTGCACCATCACGGCCGCGTCGCCCGGGTAGGCGGTGTACTCGGCCGAGAGCGTGTCCAGGTCGCGGCCGATCTCGGTCACCGCCTGGTTGTAGGGTTCCAGGTAGCGCGCGTCGCCGGTGAGCAGGAAGCCGCGCGAGCCGGTTTCCGCGTCCAGCACCCGCTGCAGCACGCGGTTGAGCGAAGCCCGGGTGCGCGCCGCCGCCTCGATGTGCTGCAGCGCGGCCGTCGATTCCTTGAAGCCGGTTTCACTGATGGCCAGCAGCACGGCCGCGGCGAAGACGGCCAACAGCAGGCTCAGCCGCGTGCGGGTCCAGCGGATGCGCTTGAGCGAGGCCGGATAAAGCCTCACGCCGCGATTCTTCCGCAGTGCATAGAATGAACTCGCGTGTCCGCACCGGCGGGCCGCGATGGTGGGCCTGGCCACAGTGGGAGAGCAGTCAGATGATCAAAGTCGGCATCGTGGATGACCACGCGATCGTGCGTTCGGGATTGAAGCAATTCTTTTCCGAGCAGGTGGACCTGCGGGTGGTGGGTGAAGCGGCCAGTGGCCGTGAGGCCATCGACCTGGTGCGGACCACCGAGATGGACGTGCTGGTGATGGACCTGTCCATGCCTGGGCAGAGCGGCATCGACGCGCTGGGCATGATCCGCGCGAAAGCGCCGGACGTCGGCATCCTGATTCTCTCGGGCTACCCTGAGGAACACTATGCGATGAACCTGATCCGCCAGGGCGCGAGCGGCTACCTGAACAAGGAGTGCGAGCCGATGGAGATCGTGAATGCGATCCGCACCATCGCGCTGGGCCGCCGCTACATCTCGCCGGCGGTGGCCGAACTGCTGGCGCAGCAGCTCAATCGCAAGGAGGGCGGCGCGCCTCACGAGCAGCTCTCCGAGCGCGAGTTCCAGGTCTTCCTGAAGCTCGCCAAGGGCGAGACCGCGGGCGACATCGCCAAGGCGCTCTCGCTCAGCGTGAAGACGGTGAGCACGTACCGCACACGCCTCATGGAGAAGATGAGCCTGACGTCCAACAGTGACCTCACGTATTACGCCTTGAAGAACAAGCTCATCGACTGAGGCCGTCGGCCGCGCTGCGTTCCACGCAGTAGTCGATGAGTGCATCGATTTCATTGGATTTGTCGAACACCGCGTCGGCGCCGAGCTCGGCGCAGCGCTTGCGCATGTCCGTGGTTGCGTAGTTGCTCAGGACGACCACGCGCTGGCCGCGCTGGCGGGTGCGCACCGATTCCAGCACGCCCAGCCCGCTGCCCCCGCGCAGGAACAGGTCGATGATCGCCAGGTCCCAGTCGTCCGCGTGCGCGGCCAGCCAGCGCCTGGCGTCGGCCTCGTTGTCGGCCCAGCCGAGCGCCCGTATGGACGCCAGCTCCTCGAGGGTGCCGATCAGGTTCTCGCGGATGGTGGCGTTGTCTTCGACGATGTAGGTTCTCAGTTCCACGGCGCCTTGCCTGTTGGGCGAGTCGGCGTGCGGTCCTCGCCCGTGCCTCCGTCCGGTCCGGGCCATTCTGCCAGTGCCGCCTGCCCGGCCGCGTAGGAAGAGTCCTACGGTTGGGCCACGGGCCCGGCGACAGGCCCTGGGGCGGGCCGCCGACCGTTGGGCCGCGCCCCGGCTGCCCACACTGGGATGCCATGAAACTCGTTTCGCGCCTCCTCGCCGGCCTGGCCCTGCTGGTGCTGCTGCTGGCCCTGGTGCTCTGGCTGTTCCCGTGGGATGTGCTGCGCGGGCCGGTGAACCGCTACGTCAGCGAAAAGACCGGCCGCCACTTCGAGGTCACGCGCCGGCTGGACGTGAAGCTGGGGCGCGTGACACGGGTCATCATGGACGGCGTGCGCTTCGCCAACCCGGACTGGGCGAAGGACCCGCAGCTGGTGACGGCCGACGCGGCCGAGGTGGACGTTCGGCTGCTGCCCCTGCTGCACCGTCGCATCGAGCTGCCGCGCATCGCGCTGGTGAAGCCGCAACTGGGCCTGGAGATGCTGCCGGACGGCCGCCGCACCTGGGCCTTCGGCGGCAAGGACACCGGCAACCCGCACAACGTGCCCGCCATCGGCACGCTGGAGGTCGACCAGGGCAGGGCGCACTTCCTGGTGCCTGCGCACGCCGCCGACATCCAGGTGGATTTCGCGCTGGCCGGCACGGGCCCGCTGCCGCTGGCCTTCCAGGCCCAGGGCCGCTGGGAGGCCGCGCGCTTCGACGCGCAGGGCCGCACGGCCAGCGTGCTGTCTCTGGAGCGCCAGCAGCAGGACACGCCCATGCCGCCCTTCCCGGTGCAGCTGCAGGCCACCGCCGGGCAGACCCGCCTGACGGCGCAGGGGCAGATCGCCAGCCTGTCCACGCTGGAGGGCGCCAGCCTGCGATTCGACCTGCAGGGCCGCAACCTGGCCGACCTGTACCACCTGCTGGGCGTGGTGCTGCCGGAGACGCCGCGTTTTGCCGTCAGCGGGGAGGTGCGCAAGGCGGGCGAGGTCTGGCAGGCGCGCCACGTCCAGGGCCGGCTCGGCGTCTCCGACATCGGGGGCGACCTGGATTTCGACCGCAGCGGCAAGGTGCCGCTGCTGCACGGCACGCTGGCCTCCAGGTCGCTGGACTTCGACGACCTGGCCCCGCTGGTGGGCCTGCCCGAGCAGCCGCGCAGCGCGGGTGCAGGCGCAGGCGACAGCGCCAAGGCCGAGGGCAAGGGCAAGGGCAAGGCGAGCGCGAGGACGCGCGCCGCGCGCGATCCGAACCGCAAGGTGATGCCCGACCGCCCCATCGATCTCGCGCGCCTGAAGGCCATGGACGCCGACGTGCGCTACGTCGCGCAGCGCATCAGCCACGTGCGCGCGCTGCCGCTGGACCGCATGAGCACGCACGTGGTGCTGCGCGGCGGCGTGCTGCAGCTCGACCCGCTGGAGGTGGGCGTGGCCGGCGGCACCATCGGCGGCCGCGTGCGCATCGACGGGGAGCACGACCCGGCCTCCGTGCGCCTGGCGCTGGACGCGCGTTCGCTGCAGCTCGCGCGCCTGTTCCCGGGCGTGAAGCTGACCAAGGAGAGCCTGGGCGCGCTGCAGGGCGACATCGACCTGCAGGGGCGTGGCAACTCCGTGGCCCAGATGCTGGGCAGCAGCAACGGCAAGGTCGGCTTCGTGATGGGCTCGGGGCGCATCAGCAACCTGGTGATGGAGATCGCCGGCCTGGACGGCGGCGAGATCCTCAAGTTCCTGGCCACGGGCGACCGCCAGATCCCGCTGCGCTGCGCCGCCGCGTCCTTCGACGTCACGCACGGGCTGATGAAGAGCCGCGCCCTCATGCTGGACACCACGGACACCATCGTCTACGGCGACGGCAGCATCGACCTGGGGAAGGAATCGCTGGACCTGGTGATGCGGGCCTACCCCAAGGACATGAGCCTGCTCGCCTTCCGCACGCCGCTCAAGCTCACCGGCACCTTCGCCGCGCCGCACCCGGGCGTGGAGGCGGGCCCGCTGGCCGCCAAGGCCGGCCTCGCGCTGGCGCTGGGGGCGGTCAACCCCTTGCTGGCCCTGGCCGCCACGGTGGAGACCGGCCCGGGACGCGGCCACGACGCGAACTGCGGGGCCGTGCTGCGCGAAGCCGCCTCGCCCGAGGCCACCGCCCGCATCGAGGCCATGGAGCATCTGCAGCAGAAGCGGCACGGCACGGCCCTGGGCGCGGGCCCGGCGGCAGGGGCCAGGCGGGCCGCGCCGGCGCGCCCGTCGGCGCAGCATCAGCCTGGTGGAACGGACCAGCCCCACGGTTCGTCGGCGCGTGGCGGCACCGCCAGTCCGGCCGACCCCGCCAAGCCTGTGGAGCCGGCGCCGTCGGCGGAGCCCGCGGGCGGCATGTGGAACCGGGGGTGACGGCGCGCTGCCGGCCCGCGGCCGCGCGTGCGCCGGGCCGCACGCCCCCGGTCGCCAGCCGCTGAGTGCCGACCGCTCAGTGCCGCCCGCCGCAGACGCTGCAGCCGGGGTCGCGCGGCGTGCGCAGGGCCGTCCACTCCATGGCGCGCGCGTCCAGCATCAGCAGGCGGCCGCGCGCGACCTCGCCCACGCCGGCCAGCAGCTTGAGCGCCTCGGCCGCCTGCATGGAGCCGATGATGCCCACCAGGGGCGCGAACACGCCCAGGGTGGCGCAACGCGTCTCCTCGAAGGCCTGGTCGGGCGGGAAGACGCAGGCGTAGCAGGGCGAAGCCGCATCCCGCGTGTCGTACACCGCGAGCTGCCCGTCGAAGCGGATGGCCGCGCCCGAGACCAGCGGCTTGCCGTGGCGCACGCAGGCGGCGTTGATCGCCTGCCGGGTCTCGAAGTTGTCGCAGCAGTCCAGCACCACGTCGCAGCCGGGCAGCAGTTCGTCCAGCAGGGCGGCGTCCGCGCGGGCCTGCAGGGTGCGCACCCGGGGCCCCGGGTTCAGCGCCGCGATGGCCTCGCGCGCGGAGTCGACCTTGGGCCGGCCGATGCGGGCCATGTCGTGGGCCAGCTGGCGCTGCAGGTTGGTCAGGTCCACCACGTCCGGGTCCACCAGCGTGATCTCGCCCACGCCCGCCCCGCCCAGGAACAGGGCGACGGGCGAGCCCAGGCCGCCGGCGCCCACCACCATGGCCCGGCCCGCCAGCAGGCGCTCCTGGGCCTCCACGCCCAGCTCGTCCAGCAGGATGTGGCGGGAATAGCGAAGCAGCTGCTCGTCGGTCATGGCGGGATTGTCGGGCAGAAGCGGGGCCAGAAAGCACAAGGCCGGCGAAGGCCGGCCTGGGGGAGGGCTGCGGAAGCGGCGGCGCACGCCGCCGTCCTCACTGTTCCTTCTTCTCGTTCTTGTCCTCGACGACCTGCGTCTTGCTCACCAGCACCGGGCGGCCCTTGAGCTGGTTCAGGGCCTGCACCAGCTGGAAGTCCTTGTCGGAGCCGTACTCGGGGATCTTGCGGTCCACCGGGGCCTTGCGGGCGGCCTCCTCGGCCTTCTTGATCGCTTCCTCGCGCGCCTTCAGGAAGGCCGGGTCCTGGGACTCGGGGCCCTGGCCGCTGGACAGGTGCTTGTCCAGGTCGGCCTCGCGGGTGCGCAGGGCGGCGAACAGGTTGCCCTCGGGCGTCTCGTCCACCATCACGTCGGGCACGATGCCCTTGGCCTGGATGGAGCGGCCGCTGGGCGTGTAGTAGCGGGCGGTGGTCAGCTTGATGCCGGCGTCGCCGATGGGCCGCACGGTCTGCACCGAGCCCTTGCCGAAAGTCTGGCTGCCCAGGATGGTGCCGCGGTGATGGTCCTGCAGGGCGCCGGCCACGATCTCACTGGCCGAGGCCGAGCCTTCGTTCACCAGCACGACCAGCGGCACGGTCTTGAGCGCGGCGGGCAGGTGGCGCAGCGGGTCGGCGCCGGCGCGGCGCTGGTAGTACTCGGGCGCGGCCTTGAGCACCATCTTGCTTTCGGCCAGCTGGCCGTTGGTGGACACCACCACGGCGTTCTCGGGCAGGAAGGCGGAGGACACGGCCACCGCGGCGTCCAGCAGGCCGCCCGGGTCGTTGCGCAGGTCCAGCACCAGGCCCTTCATGTTGGGCTCCTGCTTGTACATCTCCTCGATCTTCTTGGCGAAGTCGTCGACGGTGCGTTCCTGGAACTGCGAGATGCGGATCCAGCCGTAGCCCGGCTCCGTCACCTTGCCCTTCACGGACTGGGTGCGGATCTCCTCGCGCGTGATCGTGACCGGGAAGGAGCGGTTCTCGTCCTTGCGGAAGATGGTCAGCAGGACCTTGGAGCCGGGGTCGCCGCGCATGCGCTTGACGGCCTCGCTCAGCGTCAGGCCCTTGACGGCCACCTCGTCGATCTTGGTGATCAGGTCGTTCGGCTTGAGGCCGGCGCGGAAGGCCGGCGAGCCCTCGATCGGGGAGACGATCTTGACCAGCCCGTCTTCCTGGGAGATCTCGATGCCCACGCCGACGAAGCGGCCCGAAGTGCCTTCGCGGAATTCCTTGAAGGTCTTTTTGTCCATGTACTGCGAGTGCGGGTCCAGGCTGGACACCATGCCCGCGATCGCGTCCTCGATCAGCTTCTTCTCGTCCACCGGCTCGACATAGTCGGTCTTGACCATGCCGAACACGGCGGCGAGCTGCTGGAGCTCATCCAGCGGCAGGGGCGCGAGCGAGCCACGGGCGACGGTCTGCAGCGACACCGTCGTGAGCGCGCCGGCCAACGCGCCTGCGGAAATCCAGCCGGCAATCTTCAATTTGTGGCTCATGGGGAGAAGCTCGAGTCCTTCGGGGAAATATACACCTGCGAAGACGATATGACGCAATCGTTACCGGGGGGTTCCCGCCGGTTGCGCAGGTGGCCGAGGAAATTTCCCGGTTGGGGCGGCCGGCAGGCGCTGCGGCCTGCCGCTCAGGCCTTGCCCTGTCCGGCCACGGCGGCGGCGGCCCGGGCCGCCGCCTCGGCGTCGCCCAGGTAGTAGTGGCGCACCGGCTTGAGGTCGGCGTCGAGCTCGTACACCAGCGGGATGCCGTTCGGGATGTTCAGGCCCACGATGTCCTGGTCGGAGACACCGTCCAGGTACTTGATCAGGGCGCGGATCGAGTTGCCGTGGGCCGCCACCAGCACCCGCTTGCCGGCCCGGATGGCCGGGGCCATGGACTCGTTCCAGAAGGGCAGCACCCGGGCCACGGTGTCCTTGAGGCACTCGGTGGCGGGGAACTGCTCGGGGCTGAGCCGGGCGTAGCGCAGGTCGCCGCGCTCGGAACGCGGGTCGCCCGGCTCCAGGGGCGGGGGCGGCACGTCGTAGCTGCGGCGCCAGACCAGGACCTGGTCGTCGCCGTACTTCTTGGCCGTCTCGGCCTTGTTCAGGCCCTGCAGGCCGCCGTAGTGGCGCTCGTTCAGGCGCCAGGAATGCACCACCGGCAGCCAGGTGCGGTCCATCTCGTCCAGCACGTGCCACAGGGTGTGGGTCGCCCGCTTGAGCACGCTGGTGTAGCAGAGGTCGAAGTCCCAGCCGCCCTCGCGCAGCAGCCGGCCGGAGGCCTTGGCCTGGGCGATGCCGGTCTCGGTGAGCGGCACGTCGGTCCAGCCGGTGAAGCGGTTTTCCAGGTTCCAGGTCGATTCGCCGTGGCGGATCAGCACGAGTTTGTACATGGCAGGGGGCAGGGGGAAACCCGGCATTCTAGAATCCCCGGTTGACCTTTCCCCGGCCCCAAGGACCCCCCAAGTGAAATTCCTGCTCGACAACTGGATGCTGATCTCCGTCGCCCTCGTCTCCGGGGGGCTGCTGCTGTGGCCCGTCATCGCCGGCGCCACCGCCAGCGGCCTGAGCACCGCCATGGCCGTGCAGATGATCAACCGCGAGAAGGCCGTGGTGGTCGACGTGTGCGAGCCCGCCGAGTACGCGCAGGGCCATGTGGGCGGCGCCCGCAACGTGCCGCTGGCCCAGCTGGAGCAGCGCCTGCCCGAGGTCGTCAAGAACAAGGCCCTGCCCGTGATCCTGGTGTGCGCCAGCGGGGCGCGGGCCCAGCGGGCGGTCGCCACGGCCCAAAAACTGGGTTATGAGAAGGCCCAAGCCCTGGCCGGCGGGCTGAAAGCCTGGAAAGAGGCTAACCTGCCCATCGAGAAAGCCTGAAACCCCACCGCCCGAGAGATCGAGAGAGAGCCATTGCGATGCGACCCGTGAAGATGTACACCACCGCCGTCTGCCCTTATTGCGTGCGGGCCAAGCAGATCCTGAAGGCCAAGGGCGTGGAGCAGATCGACGAGGTGCGCGTGGACATGGACCCCGCCGAGCGCGTCCGCATGATGGAAACCACGGGCCGCCGCACGGTGCCCCAGATCTTCATCGGCGACACCCATGTGGGCGGTTGTGACGACCTGGTCGCGCTGGACGCGCGGGGCGGGTTGGTGCCCCTGCTTCAGGGATAATCCCCCGCGACTCCACCGATCGGCCCGCCCGGCTTGACCGGCGGGCCTTCGTTTTTTTGAACCCGAGACCACCATGGCCGACCAGCAAGAACCCGTGTTCCAGATCCAGCGCGTCTACCTCAAGGAGGCGTCCCTGGAGCAGCCGAACTCGCCCGCCATCCTGCTCGAGCAGGAGCAGCCCTCCATCGACATCCAGCTCGGCGTCGAAGCCGGCCAGGCGGCGGACGGCGTGTTCGAGGTCTGCGTCACCGCGACCGTGACCACCAAGATCAAGGACAAGACCGTGTTTTTGGTCGAGGCCAAGCAGGCCGGCATCTTCGAGATCCGCAACATCCCGGCGGAACAGATGGGCCCCATCATGGGCATCGCCTGCCCGCAGATCGTGTACCCCTACCTGCGCGGCAACGTCGCCGACATCGTCACCCGCGCCGGCTTCCCGCCGGTGCACCTGGCCGAGATCAACTTCCAGGCCATGTACGAGCAGCAGCAGGCGGCCCAGCAGGGCCAGCAGATCATCACCAACGCCTGAGGCCGGGGCGCGATGAAGGTCGCGATCCTCGGTGCGGGCGCCTGGGGCACGGCGCTGGCGATCGCGCTGGCGGGCCGCTGCGACACCACGCTCTGGTCGCGCGACGAAGCGCAGCAGGCCGCCCTGGCCGCGGCGGGCGAGAACGCCCGCTACCTGCCGGGCCATGCCCTGCCGGCCGCCCTGGCCCTGGCGCAGGGCCCGCAGGCGCTGGCCCGGCTGGCCGCCACTCAGGACCTGTGCATCGTCGCCACGCCGCTGGCCGGCCTGCGCGAGATGCTGCAGGCCCTGCGCGAGGCGCCCGGCGCCGTGGCCTGGCTGTCCAAGGGCGTGGAGCCCTCGCGCGCCGGGCAGCCCGGCCTGCTGGGCCACGAGATCCTGGCCGAGGTGGCGCCGCGGCTCGCCGCCGGCGTGCTCAGCGGCCCCAGCTTCGCCCAGGAGGTGGCGCGCGGACAGCCCACCGCCCTGGTGGCGGCCAGCGCCCATGCGCGGGTGCGCGAGGCCCTGGTCGCGGCCGTCCATGGCGGCCACCTGCGGGTCTATGCGAATGACGACGTCGCCGGCGTGGAAGTGGGCGGCGCGGTGAAGAACGTGCTGGCCATCGCCACCGGGCTGTGCGATGGCCTCTCCCTGGGGCTGAACGCCCGCGCCGCCCTCATCACCCGCGGCCTGGCCGAAATGTCGCGCTTCGGCATGGCGCTGGGCGCGCGGGCCGACACCTTCATGGGCCTGTCCGGCCTGGGCGACCTGGTGCTCACCGCCACCGGCGACCTCAGCCGCAACCGGCGCGTGGGCCTGCTGCTGGCCCAGGGCCGCAGCCCGGGCGAGGCGCTGGAGTCGCTGGGCCACGTGGCCGAGGGCGTCTACTGTGCCCGCACCGTGGTCGAGCGCGCCGCCGGCCTGGGGGTGGACATGCCCATCGCCCGGGCGGTGGTCGACCTGCTCGATGGGCGGCTGGCGCCGCGCGAGGTGGTGGCCGAGCTGATGGCCCGCGAGGCCCGGGCCGAAGGCTGAGCCTGCGGCCCGGAGTGCTCAGGCGCCGGCCTGCGCCAGCGCTTCTTCGATCGCCTGCACCGCCTGCGGCCGCACCAGCCGCGCCACCTCCTGCCCGTCCCGCAGCACCACCAGGGTGGGCCAGAGCTTGACCCGGTAGGAGCGGCCCAGCGGACGGCCGGGGCCGTCCTCGACCTTGAGGTGGCGCACGCCCGGGTGCGCGGCCAGCGCCTCGCGGATCAGCGGCTGGGCGCCGCGGCACCAGCCGCACCAGCCGGTGCCGAATTCCAGCAGGGTGGTCCCGGGCAGGGCGTCGACCGCCTCGCGGCGGGGTTCTTCGGCAGGCGCTTCCATGGGCCGCACTGTGCCAGAGCGCGGGGCCGTCCGGCTGTACGCCGCGGGCACTGCGCGCCGCCCGGATTTGGCGGACACTGCGCTCTCGCGCCACGTTTGGCAAACAAAAGGAGACATTTTCATGCGCCCCCTGTTCCTGGTTCCCGCCGCCCTGTCCCTGGCTGCCCTGCTGGGCGCCTGCACCACCGGCACGCCGCAGGCCCCTGCCGCGGCGGCCGGCGCCACGCCCGACCGCAGTGCCATGACCTTCTTCGTGACCAGCGTGAACCCCGGCAAGGGCGGCGACCTGGGCGGGCTGGCCGGCGCGGACGCGTGGTGCAAGGGCCTGGCCGATGCCGTGGGCGCAGGCCGGCACACCTGGCGCGCCTACCTGAGCGCACCGGCCACCGCGGGCAGCCCGGCCGTGAACGCGCGCGACCGCATCGGCAAGGGCCCCTGGACCAACGCCGACGGCGTGGTGGTGGCGCGCAACCTCGAGGAACTGCACGGGGCGGCCAACAACATCAATGCCGAGACCGGCCTCACCCAGCTGGGGGCCAGGGTGCCCATGCGGCCGCAGGTGCCGAACTGGCACGACATCATGACCGGCTCCGACCCGCAGGGCCTGCTGAAGACCGGCGTGCCCGACGCCACCTGCCAGGGCTGGACCAGCGCCAGCACCGGCTCGGCCTTCGTCGGCCACCTCAACCGCACCGGCATCAACCCCGACCCCGTCGCCAACGTCTCCTGGAACGCCTCGCACGGCACGCCGGGCTGCAGCCTGCCCGAGCTCGCCCGCGTGGGCGGCGGCGGGCTGTTCTACTGCTTCGCGGCCGACTGAGCCGCGCGGGCGGGCGGCCCGCGTGACTAGCCCGCGACGCCGACCCGGGGTTGCCGCTGCGGCTATGCTTGCCGCATGGACGATTTTTTCTCTGCAGAGCGGCTCGCGGCGCTGGCCCGCGAGGATGCGGCACGCGCCTTCGCCGAGGACGTGGGCGCCGGTGACCTCACCGCCGGGCTGATCCCGGCCGACGCACGGGCCACGGCCCGCATCCTGGCGCGCGAGCCCGCCGTCATCTGTGGCCGTCCCTGGGTCGAGGCCGCGCTGGCCCAGGCCGCGCCCGGCACCACCTCGCGCTGGCAGGTGGGCGAGGGCGAGCGCTGCGCCCGCGACCAGGTGGTGCTGGTGCTGGAAGGCCCGGCGCGCGGCCTGCTCACGGCCGAGCGCACGGTGCTCAACTTCCTGCAGCTGCTCAGCGCGGTGGCGACCAAGACCGCAAGCTACGTCGAGGCCGTCAAGGGCACGCGCGCGGCCATCGTGGACACGCGCAAGACCCTGCCGGGCCTGCGCATGGCGCAGAAGTACGCGGTACGCACGGGCGGCGGCGTCAACCATCGCATCGGCCTCTTCGACGCGGTGCTGATCAAGGAGAACCACATCGCAGCGGCCGGTGGCGTGACGGCAGCGCTGCGTGCCGCGGCCCAGGCCGCGCCGCGCGCGAGCTTCGTCCAGATCGAGGTCGAGACGCTGGCGCAGCTGCACGAGGCGCTGGCCGCCGGCGCGACCATGGTGCTGCTGGACAACATGGACCTGCCCACGCTGAACGAGGCGGTGCGCATCAACGCCGGCCGGGCCGTGCTGGAGATCTCCGGCGGCGTGACCCTGGAGGGTTTGCGCACCCTGGCGGAAACCGGCGTGGACCGTATCTCCATCGGCGGCCTCACCAAGGACGTGAAGGCCATCGATTTCTCGATGCGTTTTTCCGAGGCGGCGGGCGCATGAGCCGCGCCGCGATGACCTGCCTGGAGGCTGCATGAGCGCCGTGATCCCCGTCGTCAAGGACGTCGAATTCGACCACCCCGTCGAAGGCAGTGCCTGCGAGACCCGCCATGCCTGGGCCCGGGTGCCGCCCGAGCCCGCGCCCGCCGAGCGCGCGGCCCTGAAAGCGCGCATCCGCGACCTGCTCAAGGCGCGCAATGCGGTGATGGTGTCGCACTACTACGTGCACCCCGACCTGCAGGACCTGGCGGAGGAGACGGGCGGCCTCGTCAGCGACTCGCTGGAGATGGCGCGCTTCGGCCGTGACCATCCGGCCCAGACCCTGGTGGTCTCGGGCGTGCGCTTCATGGGCGAGACCTCCAAGATCCTCTCGCCGCACAAGCGCGTGCTCATGCCCGACCTGGACGCGACCTGTTCGCTGGATCTGGGCTGTCCGGCCGACGAGTTCTCGGCCTTCTGCGACGCGCACCCGGACCGCACGGTGGTGGTGTATGCCAACACCAGCGCGGCGGTGAAGGCGAGGGCGGACTGGCTGGTCACCTCGAGCTGCGCGATCGAGATCGTGCGCGCGCTGCACGAGAAGGGCCACAAGATCCTGTGGGCGCCCGACCGCCACCTGGGCAGCTACATCCAGCGCGAAACCGGCGCCGACATGGTGTTCTGGAACGGCTCGTGCATCGTGCACGACGAGTTCAAGGCCTTCGAGCTGGAGGCGCTCAAGCGCGAGCACCCGGCGGCCAAGGTGCTGGTGCACCCCGAGTCGCCGGCCGACGTGGTCGCCCTGGCCGACGCGGTGGGTTCCACCTCGGGCATCCTGAAGGCCGCGCGGGAGATGGATGCGACGGAGTTCATCGTCGCCACCGACAACGGCATGATGCACAAGCTGCGCACGCTGAACCCCGGCAAGATGTTCTACGAGGCGCCCACGGCCGGCAACAGTGCCACGTGCAAGAGCTGCGCGCACTGCCCGTGGATGGCGATGAACGGGCTGGCCGACGTCGCCCGGGTGCTGGAGACCGGGGCCAACGAGATCTTCGTCGACCCGGCGCTGGGGGAGCGGGCCCGCTTGCCGATCGACCGGATGCTGGCGTTCACGGCGGCGATCAAGGACGGCCGGCCGGCGGGGGCCTTGGTGCCGAACATCGGGGCGGCCTGAGGTTTTTCGCCCTGCGGGCGGCTGGGGCTGGCCTGTGCACCCTCGATGCTTTGCAGGCGGCGACCCCTGCCCTGCGGTGATGCTTGCCCTGCGGGCGGCCGATGCCCTGCCGGCGGCTCCCCCACTCTCCCCCCGCCCTCTCGCCCCAGTGGGGCGAGAGGGAGCCTGAAACCCATCGTGCGCCTTGACGC
>NZ_JADDOJ010000049.1 GCF_015159745.1 Ramlibacter aquaticus
TTCCTGGGCCGCCTCTTCGCCCCCGACCTGCCGCGCCTGCTGCGCGAGCACCTGCTGCTGGTGGCGGGCGCGCTCGCGCTGGCCACCGCCGTGGGCGTGCCGCTGGGCGTGCTGGCGCAGCGCCGGCCGCGGCTGGGGGCGGCGGTGATGGCCACGGTCGGCGTGGCGCAGACGGTGCCCTCGCTCGCGCTGCTGGTGTTCCTGATCGCGCTGCTGGGCCGCATCGGCTTCTGGCCGGCGCTGCTGGCCCTGGCGGTGTACGCGCTGCTGCCCATCGTGCGCAACACCCAGGCCGGCCTGGCCGGCGTCCCTCGCGGGCTGGTCGAGGCCGGCCTGGCCATGGGCCTGCGGCCGGTCCAGGTGCTGCGCTGGGTCGAGCTGCCGCTGGCGCTGCCCACGCTGCTGGCCGGCCTGAAGACGGCGGCGGTGTGGAGCGTGGGCATGGCGACGGTGGCGACCTTCATCGGCGCGGGCGGCCTGGGCGAGCGCATCGTCGCCGGCCTGGCGGTCAACGACACCACCCTGATGCTGGCCGGCGCGGTGCCGGCAGCGCTGCTGGCGCTGGCGGTGCAGGGGGCATTCGCCCTGCTGGAGCGCCTGCTGCGGCGGCGATGAGGGGGCGGGCCGTGCGGCGTTCAGCCATCGTTCATGCGGAAGCTGGCAGACTTGCATCCATGCGCCAGAGAACCCGTCTCCTCCTCCTGTGTGCCGCCCTGCTGTCGGCCCCGGCCTGGGCCGAGGTCGGCCGCGAGCAGGCCGCCGCGGTGGCCCAGCAGGTGGCCGCCGGCCGCGTGCTGGCGGTCGAACGCGGCGAGGCCGGCGGCCGGCCGGTCTGGCGGGTCAAGGTCCTCACCGCGCGCGGCGAGGTGCGGGTGGTGCTGATCGACGCGGCCAGCGGCCGCCCGCTCTGAGCCTAGGCATGCGGGTGCTGCTGGTCGAGGACGAAGCGCCGCTGCGGCTGGCCCTCAAGCGCCAGCTGGAAGCCGACGGCTGGCGCGTGGACGAGGCCGCCGACGGCGAGGACGGGCTGTTCCAGGCGCGCGAATACCCGGTCGATGTCGCCGTGGTGGACCTGGGCCTGCCGCGGCGCAACGGCCTGTCGCTGGTGCAGGCGCTGCGCGCCGAGGGCCGCACGCTGCCGGTGCTGATCCTCACCGCGCGCGGCCACTGGCAGGACAAGGTCGCCGGGCTGGAGGCGGGCGCCGACGACTACCTGGTCAAGCCCTTCGAATACCCCGAGCTCGCCGCCCGGCTGAAGGCGCTGCTGCGGCGCGCCATGGGGGCCGCCTCGCACCTGCTCAGCTTCGGCCCGATCGCCATCGACATGGCCGCGCAGGCCGTCACTCTGGACGGCCAGCCGCTGGAGCTCACCGCCTTCGAGTTCCGGCTGCTGGAGTTCCTGGTGCGCGAGCGCGGCCGGGTGGTCAGCAAGCAGGAGCTGGCCGACTACCTCTACCCGCACGACGAGGACCGCGACAGCAACGTGCTGGAGGTGCTGATCGGCCGGCTGCGGCGCAAGCTGGACCCGCAGGGCACGCTGGCCCCGATCGAGACGCTGCGCGGGCGCGGCTACCGGTTCGCGCTGCAATGAGGGGCCAGGGGCGCCCCGCATGAAGGCCCCGGCCTCGATCCGCGCCCGCCTGGCGCTGGCCGCGGCCGCGGTGCTGGCGCTGTTCCTCGCCGTCGCCGGCTTCGTGCTGCAGCGCGCCCACGCGGACAGCGTGGTCGCCGCCCACCACGGCCGGCTGCAGGCCACGGTGTACCTGCTGCTGGGCGCCGCCGAGGTCGATGCGGCCGGCCAGCTGCAGATGCCGGCCGCCCTGGCCGAGCCGCGGCTGTCGCAGCCGGGCTCCGGCCTGTACGCGGCCATACGCACGCCCGGCGGGCAGCTGCTGTGGCGCTCGGCCTCGGCGCCGCCGGGCCTGCCCTTCCCGGGCGTCGAGGCGGTGGGCCAGTGGGCGCTGGGCGAGGAGGAGGGCGGCGGACGCCGTTTCCTCTCGGCCAGCTACGAGGTCAACTGGCTGGCGGCCGGCGACCGCA
Source organism: Ramlibacter aquaticus (assembly GCF_015159745.1). Classification (GTDB taxonomy): domain Bacteria; phylum Pseudomonadota; class Gammaproteobacteria; order Burkholderiales; family Burkholderiaceae_C; genus Ramlibacter; species Ramlibacter aquaticus. The sequence continues at coordinate 2,041 of NZ_JADDOJ010000049.1, forward strand.
CCGTGCCGCTGGTGCTCTCGGTGCTGGAGGACGAGTCGGCGCTGGGCCGTGAGCTGGCCGCCTTCGAGCGCACCCTCTGGGGCGGCCTGGCCGCGGCGGCGCTGCTGCTGCTGCTCTCGCAGGCGTTGCTGGTGCGCTGGAGCCTGGCGCCGCTGGAGCGCGTCGCCGCCGAGATCGGCCGCATCGACGCCGGCGAGCAGGCCCGCGTGGAGGGCCAGTACCCGCCGGAGATCGAGCAGCTCACGCAGCGCCTGAACGCGCTGGTGGAGCGCGAGCGCGCGCGCCAGAAGCGCTGGCGCGAGGCGGTCAGCTTCCTCGCGCACAGCCTGAAGACGCCGCTGGCGGTGCTGCGCGCCACGCAGGACGACCCGGCCCAGCTGCGCGAGGCCGTGGTGCGCGAGGTCGCGCGCATGGACGACATCGTGCAGCACCAGCTCGCGCGTGCGGCCGCCGCGACCGAGGCCGCGACGGCGCCGCCGCTGGCGCTGCGCGCGGTGGCCGAGCGCATCGCGGCCTCGCTGCGCAAGGTGCACGCCGAGCGCGGCCTGGTGCTGGAAATCGAGGCCGACGCGAAGCTGGCCTGGCCGCTGCAGGAGGGCGACGCCTTCGAGATCCTGGGCAACCTGATGGACAACGCCTGCAAGTGGGCGCGACAGCGCGTGCGCACCACCCTGCAGCGCGAGGCCGGCGGCCTGCGCATCCGCGTGGAGGACGACGGCCCCGGCTTCAGCGACACCGAGGCCGTGCGCCGCCTGCACGTGCGCGGCGACGAGCGCGTGCCCGGCCATGGCGTGGGGCTGGCGGTGGTGGACGAGCTGGTGGGTGCCCAGGGCGGCACGCTGTCCCTGGGCCGCGGCGCCCTGGGCGGGGCGCGCGTGGATGTGCTGCTGCCGGGCTGAACGCCGCGGCGGCCCAGGAATCTGCGATCCGTTCAGGCAGCGTTCATGGCGGCCGGCGCACCATGAGGCTTCGATGTTCCACTTCACCCAGGAGTCCACCATGACCCACCTCATCACCCGCAACCGCGCCGCCGCGGCCCTGCTGCTTTCGCTGGGCCTGCTGGGCGCCGGCGCCGCCCAGGCCCACACCGATGTCTCGCTGTCCATCGGCATTCCCGGCGTGGTGTACTCCGCTCCCGCGCCCGTCTATGCCGCGCCGCCGGTGGTCTACACCGCGCCGCAGCCGGTCTATACCCCGGCGCCGGTCTACGGCCCGACGGTGGTGTACGAGTCGACCCCCGTCTATGCCCCGTACTGGGCGCGCCATCGCGAGTGGGAGCGCCGCCGCTGGCAGGCCGAGCACGAGCGCCATGAGCGCGAGGAACGCGGCTGGGGCCGCGGTGGCTGGCACGGCGACCGCGACTGAGCCGCCGCCTCGTGACGCCGCAGCGGCGTCACGCCCCGGGCCCGGCGCCGTGCTGCACGGCGGCCGGGCTCAGTCGTTCATGGCAGGTGCAGGCAGTCAGTGCACCTCTTCATCGCGTCCCCGTTGCTTTTGCCCCAGCTTGCGGTACACCGTGGCCCGCGAGATGCCCAGCATCTTGGCTGCCTGCATCACGTTGCCGCGCGCCTCGCGCACCGCCTTGTGGATCAGTTCGGTTTCCAGGTCGCGCAGCGGCAGGCTGGGGTTGGCGGCGGCCGGCGCGGGCGCGAGCCCCCGCCCGGCCAGCTGCGGCAGCACCTGCAGCGTGAGGCCGGACCACAGCGGCACCTCCAGCGGCTCCTCGCCGCGCGCGGCATCGAACAAGTTCTCCCAGGCGCAGGCCAGCAGTTCGCTGCAATGCAGCAGGCCGGGCTGCGCCTCGTCCTTGCCCAGCATCTCGCGCGCCGACGGGTTGCCCCCGGTCACCCAGCCGTCGTCGTCGATGCACAGCAGGCCCTGGTGGTCGGCGCCGAAGTTGCAGCCCGGCCAGTTCAGCCGCAGCAGCAGCGCATGCGGGCGTGCCAGCGTCATCGCGTCCTGGATGCTGTGCGCCGCCTGCACCACCAGGTTCTTCAGCTCGGGCCGCTCGGCGGCGTCGATGCCGGTGAGGTCCAGCATGCCCACGGTCTGGCCATCGGGGCCGACCAGCGGCGCGCCGGCGCAGCTGTAGCAGCTGGTGTCGTCGAAGAAATGTTCGCCACGGTGCAGCCACACGGGCTTGAGTTCGGTCAGCGCGGCGCCGATGGCGGTGGTACCCACCGCCCGCTCGGAGAGGTCCACGCCCACGCGCGCGATCGTGCTGGCGCGGCGGTCGCCGCGGTCGATCTGGCCGTCCACCTCGACCACCGTGCCGTGGCGGTCGGTGAGCACGGCGAAGTAGCGGGTGCCCGCGATCGCGCGCGCCAGGCGCGACATCACGGGCCGCGCGGCCTGCAGCAGGTCCAGGTTGGCTTCCTCGGTGCGGCGCCGCGCCTCGGCCGGGACCATGTCGAAAGAGACGCGGTCGTGCGGGCGCAGGCCCTGCGTCAGGCAACGCCGCCACGAGCGCTCGATCCAGTGGCGCTCGAACCAGCCGTCCACCAGCATGTCGGTGGCGGAACGCTGTTCCTCGAGCACGGCACGGCGCGCGCGCTCGATCTCCTGCAATCGCATCTCGCTGGGCCGCATGGGCTTGTCTCCTGGTGCGCTGCCTCTTGTGCGCCAATGATGCGCCAGCGCACTGTTCAATATTGAGAATTTTCGTTACCTGAACTGAACTTTGAGGGTTTCGCCTAGGTGGGCCGTCGGCGCCGCGCCTCGAACAATGGCCGCGCCATGACGACGACACCGCCCGCCGCCGCCGTGCTCCTTTTTCTTGCGCTGCAACAAACCGCGGCGCATGCCCAGGACGAGGATCGCGTCCACACCCTGCAGCCTGTCGAGGTGATCCACCGCACGCCGCTGGCCGGGCTGGACGTGCCGCTGTCGCAGTACCCGGGCAACGCGCAGCAGGCCGATGACGCCGCCATCGAGCGCGCGGGCGCCGCCACGCTGGGCGACTTCCTCAGCCGGCGCTTCGCCGGCGTGGCCAGCAACGAGGTCCAGGGCAACCCCTACCAGGTCGACCTGACCTACCGCGGCCAGCGCCTGTCGCCCGTGCTGGGCACGCCGCAGGGCCTGTCGGTGTGGTTCGACGGCGTGCGCATCAACCAGCCCCTGGGCGACGTGGTCAGCTGGGACCTGCTGCCCGAGGCCGCCATCGCCAGCGTGGCGCTGGTGCCCGGCTCCAACCCCCTGTACGGCCTGAACACGCTGGGCGGCGCCATCGTGCTCAGCGCCAAATCGGGCTGGACCCACCCGGGCACCGAGGCCGAGGTCTCGGCCGGCAGCTTCGGGCGCCGCCGCGTGGAGCTCAGCCATGGCCGCCGGTTCGACGACGGCTGGCACGCGTACGTGGCGGCCAGCCGCTGGCAGGAGGACGGCTGGCGCGATGCCTCGCGCAGCCAGCTCGGGAACCTGTATCTCAAGGCCGGGCGCCAGCAGGGCGAGGACGGCTGGAGCGTGTCGCTGCTGGACGCGGCGAGCCGCCTGGGCGGCAACGGCCTGCTCTCCGACAGCCTGGCGGCCGTGGACCGCGCGGCCTTCTACACCGGCCCGGACAGCACCCGCGCCGAGGACCGCATGCTCACCCTGCAGGGCACCCAGGGCCTGGGCGGCGGCCTGCGGCTGTCGTTGCTGGGCTGGCACCGCGAGGGCACGCGCGATGCGCTCACGGGCGACATCGACGACGACTGGCGCCAGTGGCTGCAGGCCTGCGCCGGCCAGGCGGCGACCCCGGCCTGCAGCAACCCCTCGGACCCCGGCTACGTCAGCGTCAACGCGCAGCTCAATCGCAGCCACACGCGGCAGTCTGAGACCGGCATCGCGCTGCAGGGCTCGCAAACCCTGGGGCCGCACCAGCTCGCCTTCGGCGTGGACGCGAGCGCCAGCCGCATCGCCTACACGCAGAGCGCGCAGCCGGCGATCTTCGACGCGGCGCGCCTGGCCCAGCCGCTGGCCGGCAGCGGGCCGCTGCCGCAGGCCTCGCTGGACGGCCGGGTCGCGCGCTGGGGGGCCTTCGCCGCCGCCGAGATCGCGCTCGCGCGGGGCACGCAGCTCAGCGCCTCGCTGCGCTGGGACACGGCGCGCACGCGAAACACGCTGGGCGCGCCCGACCCGCAGCCGGCCGAGTCCTTCCGCTACGGCAAGCTCAATCCCGGGCTGGGGCTCACGCACGCCCTCTCGCCGCGGCTCACCGCATTCGCCAGCGCCATGCAGGGCACGCGCGTGCCCACGGCGCTGGAGCTGGGCTGCGCCGACCCGGCCCACCCCTGCGTGCTGCCCACCGGCCTGCAGTCCGACCCCTACCTCAAGCCGGTGGTGGCGCGCACGCTGGAGGCCGGCCTGCGCGCCGAGCCGCTGCCCGCGCTCAAGCTGTCGGGCGCCGTCTTCCACACCGCGAGCCGCGACGACATCGTCTTCCTGCGCTCCAGCGTGTCGCAGGCCGGCTACTTCGCCAACGTGGACCGCACCCGGCGCGACGGCGCCGAGCTGGGCGCGAGCTGGAAGCAGGGCGCGCTGGAACTGCAGGCCAATGCCAGCTGGCTGCGCGCCACCTATGGCGCACCGCTGGTGCTGCCCGGCCCGCTCAGCACGCCGCAGCAGCCCAACCAGGTGGGGCCGGGCAGCCCGATCGCGGGCATGCCGCGCCAGACGCTGAAGCTCTCGGTCGACTGGCGCGCGACGCCGGTCCTGGCCCTGGGCCTGGACCTGCAGGCCAACGGCTCGCAGGTCGTGGCGGGCAACGAAGGCGGCAGCCAGCCGGAACTCGGGCGGCTGCCTGGCTTCGCGCTGCTGCACGCGCGAGCGCGCTGGAAGCTGGGCGAGCGCCTGCAGGCCTGGGTGCGCGTGGCCAACCTCACCGACCGGCGCAGCGCCAGCTTCGCGTCCGGCAACCTGGACCTGTTCCCTGGCGGGCAGGTCCTGCAGGCGGGGGCCCAGCCCGCGGCCGCGCGCTTCATCGCGCCCGGCGCGCCGCGCAGCTTCGCCGCCGGCCTGCGTTACGAATGGGACGATTGAGATGAAAGCCCTGCGCCTCGCGCGCCCCGGTGCACCGGCGGTGGAACCCCTGTGGATGGAGTGGCTGGCGCTGGCCGGCATGTTCGCCTTCGCCACCTGGCTGCTCGGCCTCAAGGGCGTGTGGCAGCTGCTGCTGCACGCCGACCCGACCGGCATCACGCTGGTCATCATGGTGGTGTTCGTGGCGGCGACGCTGTGGTGCGGCATGCGCTCGCGTGAGCTGGAATCGCAGCGGCATGCGCTGGAACGCGGCGAGGGCTGGGCCGCCGAGTACTGGGCGGCGCTTGCAGCGAAGGGCGGCGACACCGGCGCGCCCCTGGACCTGCTGGTCGAGCGCACGCACGGCCCGCACGGCACGGCCTGGTGGGTCAACGGCATCCAGCTCAAGCTGGGGCTGCTGGGCAAGGTGATCGGCTTCTCGGTGCTGGCGCTGCAGATCGGCGAGATCCAGAACTTCGACCCCTCGCAGTCGGCCAACCTGCTGCGCAGCCTGACCAGCGGCCTGGGCGTCGCGCTGCTGACCACCATGGTCGGCCTGGTAGGCAACATCCTGCTCGGGCTGCAGCTCACCCGGCTGGACCGCTTCGCCGACGCGTTCGTGGCCAGCGCGCAGCGCCGCGCGCTGGGCCAGGGGGACTGAGCGCATGCGCCGTGCCCGCCGCGGCTCGCGCGAGCCGGAGGTCGATCCCTTCTACGACATGTTGTTCAACATGCTGATCGCCTTCGTCTTCTGCTTCATCATCGCGCTGCTGGCGATGAACCCCAAGGCGCTGAAGGCGGGCGACGTGCCCTCCAAGGCCGAGTACATCATCACGCTGTCCTGGCCGGACATGAACCCCAACGACATCGACCTGTGGGTGCAGGGCCCGCAGGGCGAGCTGGTCTGGTTCCGCTCGCGCGAGGCCGGCCTCATGCACCTGGACCGCGACGACCGCGGCAACGCCAACGACACCATCGTCGTCAACGGCCAGAAGGTGGTGAACCCGCTCAACCAGGAGGTGGTGACCCTGCGCGGCATCGAGCCGGGCGAGTACGTGGTCAATGCCAACTACTACGACGGCGCGAAGGGCGGGGCGGCCGGCGGCGCGGCCCCCGAGCCGGGGCTGGGCGCACCGGTGCCGGTGACGGTCTCGGTGGTGAAGGTGAACCCCAAGGCCGAGGTCGTCTTCTACGGCCAGCAGGTGCTGCCGGGGCCGGGCGCCGAGACGACCATGGCGCGCTTCACGGTGCAGCCCGACGGCAGCGTCACCGACATCAACACCCTGCCCAAGCCGCTGGCCAAGCAGATCTGAACCGAATCGAAAGAGCTCGCCATGCCACTCGCCATCGTCATCGCCTACGCCGCGCTGCTGCTCCTGCTGCTGCTGGCCCTGCTCTGGTCGGGCTGGCCGCGCTGGCTGAAGACGCTGCTGCTGGTGGGCGTGACCCTGCTGTACTTCTGGGGCCACGAGGTGGTCGAGACCATCCTGGGCACGCCCAGCCCGGGCCCGCTGCCGGAGCGCTTCGTGGTGGTCTCGGCCCTGGTCGACGAGCCGGCCTCCAACAACCCCGGCTCGATCTACCTGTGGGTGCGGCCCATGGCCGACGGCAAGGCCACGGGGGCGCCGCGCGCCTTCCACGTGCCCTACCAGCGGGCGCTGCACGAGCAGGTCAACGACGGCGTACGCAAGGGCCGCGACGGCATCCAGCAGATGGGCACGGCCAAGCACCGCGAGGGCACCGGCACGCTGCTGTCCTGGCTCAAGCCCGGCAAGGACGAGCAGGAGATCAAGCTGCGCGACCTGCCGCCCACGCAGTTGCCCGAGAAGTGATGCGGCGCCTCCTGCTCCTCGTGCCCGCGCTCCTGCTCGCGGCCTGCGACCGGCCGGTGGACGACCGCTTCTTCCCGCTGGGCTCGGGCCACCGCTGGACCTACCGCAGCACCACTGTCTTCGAGGACCCGGCCGTGCCCGCCGAGACCGACACCCTGGAGGTGCGCTCGCTGGGGGCGGGCGAGTGGGGCGGCTCGCGCGCCTGGCACCGGGTCACGGACACAGGCCACGGCTGGTGGCTGCGCGCCGACGACACCGGCATCTACCGCGTCGCCAGCGAGGGGCCGCAGCAGGCCCAGGCGCTGGCGGATTCGCCGGTGTCCTGGGTGCTGCGGCGCCCGCTGCAGGTGGGCACGGCCTGGGAGGGCCGCACCGTGCCGTATGTGCTGCAGCGCCGCAACGAGCAGCCGCGCGAACTGCGTTACCTGGATCGTTACAAGAATCTTGTGATCAAGTACCGCATCGAGCAGCTCGACCAGGCGGTGGACACCCCGGCCGGGCACTTCACTGGCTGCATTGTGGTGGCCGGCACCAGCGAGGTCTACCAGTACTCCGATGAGCTGCTGGCCTACCGGAACGCCCCGCTGCTGGCGCGCGAGTGGTACTGCCCGGGGGTGGGGCTGGTGCGGCAGGAGCGCGTCGAGCATGCGACCACCCGCTTCCTGCTCGGCGGCACGGTGCTGCTGGAACTGGTGCGCTGGAACTGACGCGGTACAGCTCATGCGCTGGCGTTGAGCGCGACTGTTCAATTTTGAGAATTTGTCCCGCGACCTAGGGTTGCACCGGACCCCGCCTGGCGCGTCAGCGCAAAGACTTCAGCCTGCCGGCTTTCGACACGGCATTCAACCAGGAGACAGTACAAATGAAGCTTGTTCTCAGGATCGCGGCCCTCACGGGTGCCGTGCTCGCCGCATCGGCTGCCAGTGCGCAAAGCTGGCCGGTCTACGGCGGTGACACGGGCAACACCCGTTTCAGCCCCTCGACGCAGATCAACACGTCCAACGTGAAGAACCTGAAGGTGCAGTGGGCCCTGCAGCTGGGCACCCTGCGCTCGCAGGAGTCCACCCCCATCCTCGTCGGCGACACGCTGCTGGTGACCTCGTCCTTCGGGCCGAAGAACACCTTCGCCGTGAACGCGAAGACCGGCGAGGTGAAGTGGCGCTACTCGCCCGACATTCCCAAGGGCATCGACCAGTTCGCCTGCTGCGACGTGAACAACCGCGGCGTGTCCTTCGCCGACGGCCGGGTCTTCGTCGGCCGCCTCGACGGCAACGTCGCCGCGCTGGACATCAAGACCGGCAAGGAACTGTGGGTCACCAAGGTGGTGGACTACACGCAAGGCTCCGTCATCACCTCGCCGCCCACCGTGGCCGGCAAGGTCGTGATCACCGGCTACGGCGGCGGCGAATATGGCGCACGCGGCTCGCTGGTCGGCCTGGACCCCGCCACCGGCAAGGAAGTCTGGCGCACCTGGACCGTGCCCGGCGCGGGCGAGAAGGGCAGCGAGACCTGGAAGGGCGACTCCAACAAGAACGGTGGCGCCGCGGCCTGGAACATCGGCTCCTACGACCCGAAGCTGAACCTGGTGTACTACGGCACCTCCAACCCCTCGCCCTGGTCGGCGGTGGTGCGCGGCAACGACAGCAGCAACATCGGCCCGTACACCAACCTGTACTCCGCCTCCGTGCTGGCCATCAACCCGGACGACGGCAAGATCGTCTGGCACTACCAGTTCACCCCGCATGACGCCTGGGACTACGACGGCGTGAACGAGCTGGTCTTCGCCGACCTGCCGATCGAAGGCAAGAAGGTGCCCGTGATCATGCAGGCTAACCGCAACGGCTTCTTCTACGTGCTGGACCGCGCCAACGGCAAGCTGCTGTCGGCCAAGCAGTTCGTGGACGGCGTGAACTGGGCCACTGGCGTCGACATGAAGACCGGCATGCCCATCGAGGCGCCCGGCAATGCCAAGCGTCCCGGCATGGGCCGCAAGGCGAGCAACGTCTGCCCGAACCTGATCGGCGCCAAGAACTGGATGCCCATGAGCTGGGACGCGCAGACCGGCCTGGTCTACATCCCGACCATCAACCTGTGCATGGACATGGAAGGCATCGCCGGCGACTACAAGCGTGGCCAGTTCTTCCTGAACGTGAACTTCGACCTGGCCAAGCAGGGCGCGGGCGGCTACATGGGCGGCGTCAAGGCCTGGGACCCGGTCAAGCAGCAGACCGTCTGGATGAACAAGGACGACCTGTTCTACAGCGGCGGCATGCTGTCCACCGCCGGCGGCGTGGTCTTCCACGGCGACCTGAAGGGCATGTTCAAGGCGCTGGATGCCAAGACCGGCAAGGAACTGTGGCACTTCAACACCGGCTCCGGCGTCACCGCCGCGCCCATGACCTACACCCTGGACGGCAAGCAGTACGTCGCCGTGGTGTCGGGCCGCACGCTCTCCATCCCGGCCTTCTTCGGCCCGCTGGGTGAGAAGATGGTCGACGCCAGCCCTGAAGGCGGCGCCCTGTTCGTCTTCGCCCTGAACTGAGGGGAATGACAGTGATGGTGATTGCAAAGTCCCTGCGCCGGTGTGCCACGGCGCTGGCCGTGGCGGCCACGGCCGCCACGGCCGCGCATGCCGGCACCCTGCGCATCTGCGCGGACCCGGACAACCTCCCGTTCAGCAAGGCCGAGGGGCCGGAACGCGGGCTCTACGTGGATCTCGCCAGCCTGGTCAGCCAGCGCCTGGGCGAGACACCGGAGTTCGTCTGGTGGCTGACCTACAACCAGCGCAAGGCACTGCGCAACACCATCCTGCAGGACGGCTGCGACGCGGTCTTCGCCCTGCCCGAGAGCGCGGACTACCGCGTGCGCGGGCTGGCCAAGACCCATGCCTTCCTGAACGTGAGCTATGCGATCGTCGCGCCGCCTTCCCTGAAGGTGGCGCGGCTGGACGACCTTCGCGGCAAGCGCGTGGGGGTGAGCTTCGGCTCGCCGCCGCAGATGCTGCTGGCCTCGAAGGAAGGCTTCCCGGCCACCACCTTCCGCTCGACGGAAGAAGCCATGGCCGCGCTCACGCGCGGCGAGATCGACGCCGCCATCCTCTGGGGCCCCAGCGCGGGCTACGAGAACCAGCGCCACCAGGGCGGCCGCTTCGCGATCACCCCGGTGCAGGGCGAGGGCATGGGCGGCGGCGTGGCCGTCGCCGTGCGCCGCGAACCGGCGGACCTCGCGCAGCGCATCGACAAGGCCCTCACCGAGCTCGAGCCGCAAATCCGCGAGCTCGCGCAGAAATACGGATTCCCCGACGCGGCACCGGTGCCGCTGTCGGCCAACCGCGCACTCCCCGCGACCCCCGTGGCCCAGGCCCGGCCGGTGCGCAGCGTGCGCACGGCCCAGGCCCGCCCGGCCGGCCTGGTGCCGGTCGTCGCCACCCCGGCCGACATGGCCGCGGCCGGCGTGATCCGCGTCGCCCAGGCCAGCCCCGACGCGCAGGCCGGCAAGGCCCAGGTGGTCGCCACCGCCGGCGCAGCCGCCGGGGCCGCGCCCGACGCGGACGCCGCGGCCGAAGGGCGCCAGCGCTTCAACAACACCTGCTCGCACTGCCACGGCTCCGACGGCGCCAGCCCGATCAGCGAGCGCGACCTGCGCAAGCTGCGCTCGCGCTACAAGGACGACTGGCCCAAGGTGGCCAACACCACGATCCACGAAGGCCGGCCCGAGCTGGGCATGCCGACCTGGAAGGGCACCTTCAACGACAAGGAAATCTCGGAAATCATCGCCTTCCTCGGCACGATCCAGCGCTGACACGTACCATTCGCGACTTCACCAACAAGAGGGGCCGTCCACGGCGGCCGAGGAGACAGAGCAGCATGAGACGGACCCTGGTCGCGACCGCGGCATTGATGGCGCTGGGCGCCCACGCGCAGACGAGCCCCGCCCCTGAAGGCGGGCTGGTGCTCAACCCGGTGGTGGTCACCGCCACCCCGGGCCTTCCGCAGGCGGCGTTCGACACGCCGGCCTCGGTGGACGTGGTGGGCGGCAGCCAGATCCGTGACGGCCAGCTGGGCGTCAACGTCTCCGAATCGCTGGCCCGGGTGCCCGGCATCACGGCCCTGAACCGGCAGAACTACGCGCAGGACATCCAGGTGTCCTCGCGCGGCTACGGCGCGCGCTCCACCTTCGGTGTGCGCGGCCTGCGCCTGTACACCGACGGCATCCCGGCCACCGCGCCCGACGGGCAGGGCCAGGTGTCCCACTTCGACCTGCTCACCGCCGACCGCATCGAGGTCCTGCGCGGGCCCTTCAGCGCGCTCTACGGCAACTCCTCGGGCGGCGTGATCAGCCTCTTCACCGCCGACGGCGGCCCGCAGACCGTGGGCGAGGTCGGCGCCAGCTTCGGCAGCGACGGCCTGCGCCGCGAGACCGTGCGCGCCTCCGGCCAGAACGGTGCCCTGCAGTACAACCTGGGCGCCAGCCTGTTCGAGACCGACGGCACGCGGCCGCACAGCGCGGCCAGCCGCGACGCCGCCAACGGCAAGCTGAAGTACAACATCGACGGCGACACCAAGCTCAGCCTGGTGTTCAACGAGGTCCACATGCCCGACGTGCAGGACGCACTGGGCCTGACGCGCGCCGAGTACAACGCCAACCCGCAGGGCACCACGGCCAACGCCTTCACCTACAACACGCGCAAGACCGTGTCGCAGACCCAGGCCGGCCTGGTCTTCGAGAAGCGCCTGGCCGGCGGCGACTCGTTCAAGCTCTCCGGCTGGGACGGCGCGCGCGGCACCGAGCAGTGGCAGGCCATCCCGCCCAGCACGCAGGTCGCGGCGTCCAGCCCGGGCGGCGTGATCGCGCTGGACCGCAGCTACCAGGGCGCCGATGCGCAGTACACCCTGCGCACCCGCCTGGCCGACGCGCCGCTGGCCGTCACGGCGGGCATGACCACCGAGCGCCTGCGCGAGAACCGCTTCGGCTACCAGAACTTCATCGGCCCTGCGGCCGCCCCCACCCAGCTGGGCGTGCAGGGCGCCCTGCGCCGCGACGAAGTCAACAGCGTGCGCAGCTTCGACCAGTACGTGCAGGGCGTCTGGTCGCTCTCGCGCTGGAGCCTGACGGCCGGCCTGCGCCACTCGCAGGTGGACTTCAGCTCCGAGGACCACTACCTCGTCAACGGCAACGACAGCGGGTCCAAGTCCTACTCGGCCACCAACCCGGTGCTGGGCCTGGTCTTCCACGCCACCGACAACCTCAACCTCTACGCCTCGGCCGGCCGCGGCTTCGAGACGCCCACCTTCAACGAGCTGGCCTACCGCCCCGGCGGCCCCGGCCTGAACTTCAACCTGCAGGCGGCCACCAGCCGCCAGTACGAGCTGGGCGCCAAGGCGCTGCTGGGCGCCGGCTGGCAGGGCAACGTGGCGGTGTACCAGGCCCGCACCGCCAACGAGCTCGCCGTGCTGAGCAACAGCGGCGGCCGCAGCACCTACCAGAACGTCGCCCAGACCCTGCGCCAGGGCGTGGAGGCCTCGCTCGCCGGCCGCTGGGACGGCGGCTGGTCGGCCCAGCTCGCGGCCACCGTGCTGCGCGCCCGCTACGACAGCGACTTCCTCACCTGCGTGGCCGCGCCCTGCACCAAGCCCACGGTGCCCGTGGCCTCCGGCAGCCTGATCCCCGGCATCCCGCGCAGCTCCGCCTTCGGCGAGCTGGCCTGGTCGCACCAGCCCTGGGGCCTGGTGCTGGCCTCCGAGATGCGCTACACCGGCCGCATCATGGCCGACGACCGCAACACCGACTTCGCGCCCGCGTCCACGGTGTTCGCGCTGCGCGCCAGCCTGCAGCAGAAGGCGGGCGCCTGGACCTTCAAGGAGTTCGCGCGCGTGGACAACGTGGCCGACCGCCGCTACATCGGCTCGGTCATCGTCAACGAGTCCAACGGCCGCTTCTTCGAGCCCGGCCCGGGCCGCACCTGGCTGATCGGCCTGAACGCCGCCCTGGCGCTCTGAGCCCCCGGCGCCGCGCCCGGCCGCCGGCGGGCGGGGGCGGCGCGCCTTGTCAACGCGGGCAATCCCAAGCCACGAAGCGGGCCGCTTCGTGGCAAGGTGGCGATCCACCCCGGGAGTCCCCATGAACGACAGCACCGACCTCGCCGACCTGCCCGCCCACCGCCTGGCCTCGCTCTACCGTGCCGGCGAGGCCTCGCCCGTGGAGGCGCTGGCCGCCGTGCAGGCCCGCATCGACCGCTTCAACGACGAGTACAAGGCCTTCGTCCACCTGGACCCCGGCGGCGCGGCCGCCGCCGCCCGCGCCAGCGAGGCGCGCTGGCAGGCCGGGCGGGCCCTGGGGCCGCTGGACGGGGTGCCGGTCTCCATCAAGGACCTGATCCTCACGCGCGGCATGCCCACGCTGCGCGGCAGCCGGACCGTGGACGAGAAGCAGCCCTGGGACGTGGATGCGCCCGTCACCGCCCGGCTGCGCGAGGCCGGCGCGGTCCTCCTCGGCAAGACGGCCACGCCGGAGTTCGGCTGCAAGGGCGAGACCAATTCGCCGCGCAGCGGCTACACCCGCAACCCCTGGAACCGCGACCGCACGCCGGGCGGGTCCTCGGGCGGCGCGGCGGCCGCGGTCGCGCTGGGCATGGGCCCCATCGCCGTCGGCACCGACGGCGCGGGCTCGGTGCGCATCCCGGCCGCCTTCTGCGGCAACTACGGCATCAAGCCCAGCTTCGGCCGCGTGCCGGCCTATCCGCTCTCGCCCTTCGGCACCGTGGCCCACCTGGGCCCGCACACTCTGGACGTGCGCGATGCCGCGCTGGCGCTGAACGTGATGAAGCGGCCGGACGCGCGCGACTGGCACTCGCTGCCGCCCAACGACGACGACTACACCGCCACGCTGGAGGACGGGCTCAAGGGCCTGCGCGTGGCCTGGTCGCCCACGCTGGGCTATGCCCGCGTGGACCCCGAGGTGGCGGCCGCCTGCGAGCGTGCCGTGCGGACCCTGGCCGACCTGGGCGCCCACGTGGAGCAGGTGGACCCCGGCTTCGAGGACCCGCTGGAGATCACCACCGGGCTCTGGTTCATCGGCAGCTGGACGGTGTGGAACACGCTCACGCCCGAGCAGCAGGCCGTGACGGACCCCGACTTCCGCGCCGAGGCGGAGCTGGGCAGCCGGCTGTCGGCGCTGCACGTCTCGCAGCTGAACGTGCGCCGCGGCGCGCTGGGCTCGCACATGCGGCAGTTCATGCTGGGGCACGACCTGCTGGTCACGCCCTCGGTGGCGGTCCCGGCCTTCGAGGTCCGGCCGCCCGGCAGCATGGCCATGACGCCCGAGGCCATGCTGGGCTGGACGCCGTTCAGCTACCCCTTCAACCTGACGCAGCAGCCGGCCTGCACCATCCCCTGCGGCCTGACGGGCGACGGCCTGCCGATCGGCCTGCAGTTCGTGGGGCCCATGTTCCGCGACGACCTGGTGCTGCGCGCGGCGCGCGCCTACGAGACGGCGCAGCCGGTGGCCCGGCCGCCGGTCACCCGCCGCTGAGCCAGGGCGGGTTCCGGCGCCAGGCCTTCGCTCAGCGGCAGCCCGCGGCGTTCGCACCGTTGGCGCTGGCCACGTTGGCCGAGCCGCTGGCATGGGCGGCCGCTTCGCCGGGCACACCCGTGTCGTTGCCGGCCATGCCGGCGCCCGTGCTGCCCGAGGCCATGCCCGAGGCACCCGGTGCGGTCGGCGAGGCCGCCATGCCGCCCGCGCCCATGCCGGCCGAGCCGGTCGTGCTGTTGCTGTCCGAGGCCGAGCCCGCCCCGGCCGCGCCCATGGACGTGGAGCCGCCGGGCTGCATGCCGCTGGCCCCGGGCTGGGTGCCGGCCATGGCGCTCTGCGACGGCAGGTTGGCGGTGCTGCCCGCGTTGCCGGGCACCGCGCCCATGCTGGTGGTGCCGCCCGAGGGGCCGCAGGGCACCACGGCGTTGGCATTGCCGGTGGTGGTGGCGCCGGCGCTGCCGGCGGTGCCCGTCTGTGCGGCGGCGATGCCGCAGGTCAGGGCGACGGCGGCGGCGGCGAGGGTCTTCGGGAAAGTCTTCATGGGTACTCCTGGATGTTGTGGGAATGGCAGGGCTGGCCTGCCACCCACTGCACGCTAGCCCCCTGCAGGGCCCAGCGCGTCGGACACCTGCCGCAGGGCCTGTAGGCCGGCGGCTACGCGAAGCTGGCCCCGCGGCGCTGTGCGCAGCGGCCCGCAGGCCGCATCGCGAGCACCGGCACAAAGCCAGGGCATGTGCCGCCCCATGCCCGCTTCAGCGCGGCTGCGACTCCCACACCGCGATCGCCGCTGCCAGGTCCTCCAGCGCCGTGCCCACCGACTTGAAGACCGTGCGCTCGCCGGGCGTGCGGCGCCCCGCGCATTCGCCGCGCGCGAGGGCCTGCAGCGTGCCCCGGATGTCCTCGGCCGTGAAGACGCCGCGCGAGAGCGGGCCCAGCAGTTCGCCACTTTTCTGCAGGGCCTCGGGCGTGTCCACGAACAGCGAGGCGCCGGCGAAACAGGCGTCGTCGGCCTCGCGCATGGCCGGCGTGAAGCTGCCCACCAGGTCCAGGTGGCTGCCCGGGGCGAGCCAGGCGCCGTGCACCACCGGCTCGGTAGCCAGCGTGGCACAGCTGACCATGTCGGCCTGGGCGCAGGCCGCGGCCAGGTCGGGCGCCGCCTCGGCGGGAAGGCCCTGCCCACGCAGCCGCGCCGCCAGCGCCTGGGCCTGGCCTGGCGTGCGCGCCCAGACCTGCACCCGCGCCAGCGGCCGCACGGCCGCATAGGCCGCGGGCAGCAGGGCGGCCACGCGCCCGGCCCCCACCACCAGCAGGTGGCGGGCGTCCGGGCGTGCCAGCCAGTGGGCCGCCAGGGCCGAGGCGGCGGCGGTGCGGCGGTTGGTCAGCTCGCTGCCGTCCATGAGGGCCAGCGGCACGCCGGTGCTGCCGTCGTGCAGCACGTAGCTCGCGTGCAGGCCGGGCAGGCCGCGCGCCGCATTGCCGGGCGCGATGTTGATGGTCTTCACGCCGTAATAGCGGCCCTCCAGCCAGGCCGGCATGATCAGCGAGGTGAAGCCGCCGCCCGGCGCGGGCACCTCGTGCACGTGGCGCGGCGGCACGCTGCAGCCCTGGGCGAACATCGCGCGCAGCGCGTCGATCAGCCGCGGGAAGGGCAGGGCGGCCGCCGTGGCCGCGTCGATGAGCTGCATGGCTGCCGTGCCTGCCGCGAGGAAGCGGGTCGGCCGCGCCTCAGCCGCGCGGCGCGCCGCTGCCCGCCTCGTGGCGCGAGATGGCCTGACGCACATGGTCGCCGGGCGCCACGTCCTGCGTGACCCAGACGTTGCCGCCGATCACCGCGCCGCGGCCCACGGTGACGCGGCCCAGCACGGTGGCGCCGGCGTAGATCACCACGTCGTCCTCCACCACCGGGTGCCGCGGCAGGCCCTTGCGCAGGTGGCCCAGCTCGTCGGTGGGGAAGCTGCGCGCGCCCAGGGTCACCGCCTGGTAGATGCGCACGCGCTCGCCGATGACGGCGGTCTCGCCGATCACGACGCCGGTGCCGTGGTCGATGAAGAAGCCGCGGCCTATGGTGGCGCCGGGGTGGATGTCGATGCCGGTGCGGCCGTGCGCCAGCTCGGCGATCAGCCGCGCCACCAGCGGCGCGCCCAGCTTGTAGAGCTGGTGCGCGATGCGGTGGTGGATCATGGCCAGGATGCCGGGGTAGCACAGCAGCACCTCGTCCACGCTCTGCGCGGCCGGGTCGCCCGAGAAGGCAGCCAGCGTGTCGGCGTCCAGCAGGGCGCGGATCTGCGGCAGCGCCTCGGCGAACTGCTGCACGATCTCGCGTGCCTGCGCCGGCGGCGCGCTGCCGGCCTCGGGCGCGCGCGCCGCGCGGTAGCCCATCTCGGCGCAGACCTGGCCGTGCAGCGCGTGCAGCACACGGTGCAGGGTGTGGCCGACGTAGAAGTCCTCGCTCTCCTGGCGCAGGTCGGGCGGGCCCAGGCGCAGCGGGAACAGCGCGCCGCGCAGGCCGGCCACCACCTGGTCCAGGATCTCCTGCGAAGGCAGCTCGCGCCGCGCGCCCTCGCTGGGGCGCTGCTGCGAAACGCGCCAGGCCTGGCGCACGGCGGCCAGCTCCTGCACGGTGCGGTTCAGGTCGAACAGGCGCTCGTCATGGGCAGAGGTCTTCATGCGGTGCTTTCTGTGGCCGCGGGGGCGCGGCGCTGGATGCGGATGGGGACGGCACGGGCGCGCAGCTGGCCGCAGCCGCCGTCCACGTCCTGGCCGGCCGACTGGCGCAGCTTGGTCAGCACGCCGCGCCGGTGCAGGGTGCGGGCGATCTCGGCGGCGCGTTCCCACGAGGGACGCGCGAAGGGCAGGCCCTCGGCGGCGTTGAAGGGGATCATGTTCAGCACCCCGTACTTGCCCGCCAGCAGGCGCACGATGCCGTCCAGTTCCTCTGGCGTGTCGTTGACGCCGTCCAGCAGGGTCCACTGGTACTGGATGGGGTAGCCGGTGGCGCGTGCGTAGCGCTCGCCCTCGGCGACCAGGTCCTCGGGCGAGAGGCGCGGCGCGCGCGGCAGCAGCTCGGCGCGCAGCGCCTCGCGCGTGGTGTGCAGCGAGAGCGCCAGCGCGGGCTTCACCGGCCCCTGCGGCAGGCGCTCGAAGACGCGCGGGTCGCCCACGGTGGAGAACACCAGGCTCTTGTGCGCGATGCCGCCCACGGTGCCCAGGAACTCGATCGCCTCCAGCACGGCGTCCAGGTTGTGCGCGGGCTCGCCCATGCCCATGAACACCACCTTCTTCACGGCGCGGCGGCTGCGCGCCAGCGCCACCTGCGCGACGATCTCGGCGCTGCCCAGCTGGCGGATGAGGCCGGTGGTGCCCGTCATGCAGAAGCGGCAGCCCACCGCGCAGCCGACCTGGGTGGAGACGCACAGGCCATCGCGCGGCAGCAGCACGCTCTCCACGAGCTGGCCGTCGGCCAGCGCCACCAGCAGGCGCTCGCCGTCCTCGCCGGCATGGGCGGAGGCGATGCGGGCCAGTGCGGCCAGCTCGTCCTCGATGGCCGGCAGCGCCGCGCGCAGCGAGAGCGGGAAGAAGTCCTCGATGCGGCGCTTGGCCGCCTGCTGGGGCCGGGCGTGCGCCCACAGGCGCAGCACGCGCTGCTCGTGCGCGGGCCCGGCGCCGGCGGAACGCAGGCGCTGGCGCAGTTGGGCGATAGAAGGGCTTTGCACGGTACGCCGATCTTACGGTGTGGCTGCACGCACAATCGGCGCATGTCTGTGGAAACCCCGTCGGCGCTGCGGCCGCGTGACCTGGCCGCGCTGGCCACGGTGGTCCTCATCTGGGGCCTGAACTTCGTCGCCATGAAGGTGGGCCTGGCCTCGCTCACGCCCTTTCAGCTCGGCGCCGGCCGCTTCGTCTTCACCTTCCTGCCGCTGGCCCTGCTGGTGCCGCGGCCGGCCCTGCGCGTGCGCTGGGTGCTGGCCTTCGGCGCGGCCCAGGGGCTGGGCCAGTTCGGCCTGCTCTTCGTCGCCCTGCAGGTCGGGATGACGGCCGCGCTCGCCTCGGTGCTGCTGCAGACCCAGGTCTTCTTCACCGCGCTGATGGGCGTGCTGCTGCTGGGCGAGCGCCTGGGCACGCCGCTGCGCGTGGGCATGGGCTTCGCCGCGCTGGGGCTGGGCTGCTTCATCGCCAACCTGGCCCTGGGCAGCGGCGCGCGCGGCGTCACGGCCGTGGGGCTCGCGCTCACGCTGGGCTCGGCCGCGATGTGGGCCGTCTCCAACGTGGTGGTGCGCAAGGCGCGCGAGGACGGCGGCGCCTTCCAGCCGCTCTCCTTCGTGACCTGGTCGGGCGCGGTGTCGGTGCTGCCCTTCCTGGCGCTGTCCTGGCTCTTCGACGGCCTTGGCGCGCAGGCGAACTGGGGCCGTGCGCCCTGGTCCGCCTGGTTGGCCGTCGCCGCCCTGGGCTGGCTGTCCACCAACCTGGCCTACAGCCTGTGGACCGGCCTGCTCAAGCGCTACCCGGCCAACCGCATCGCGCCCTTCAGCCTGGGCGTGCCGGTGATCGGCCTGGCCTCGGGCGTGCTGGTGCTGGGCGAGACGGTGTCCACGCTGCAGTGGCTGGGTGCCGCGCTGGTGCTGGCCGCGCTGGTGAGCGTGACGCTGGGGCCGCGCCTGCTGGCGCGCCGGGCCCGGCGGGCGCTGGCCTAGCGCGCGACCTGCGCCGGCGCGCGCGATGGCGCGCGGCTACGCGCTCTCGCGCACCACCACCTCGAAGCCCAGGTCCACCGCGGCCTGCGCGGGCGTGCCGTGCCGCATCAGGGTGAGCAGCATCTGCGCGGCGGCCTCGCCGATGCGCTCGCGCGGCGTGCGCACCGTGGTCAGCGCGGGCACCATCTGGTCGCTGCCGGGCAGGTCGTTGAAGCCGGCGATGGCCACGTCCTGCGGCACGCGGATGCCGGTGCGCAGGGCCGCCAGCAGCGCGCCCTGGGCCAGGTCGTCGTTGCAGAAGAAGATCGCGTCCACCCGCGGCTGCTGCGCCATCACCTGGGCCAGCATCTGTGCGCCCAGGGCCAGCGAGGAGGGCGCCGGGTTGGACCACTCCAGCCGCGGGTCGGCCAGCCCGTGGCGCTGCATCTCGTCGCGCCAGCCGTCCAGCCGCTGCAGGGTGCGCGGGTCCAGCTGGGCGGCGACGAAGGCGATGCGGCGATGGCCGCGCGCCAGCAGGTGGCGGGTCAGCGCCGCGGCCGCCTCACGCTGAGAGAAGCCCACGCTCCAGACGCCGGGCTGGTCGGAGGTTTCCATCACGTGCACGCAGGGCACGGCGCCCTGCGCCATCAGGGCGCGGGTGCCGGCGCTGTGGTCGAAGCCGGTGACCACCAGGCCGGCCGGGCGGTGCATGAGCTGCTCACGCAGCAGGTGCTCCTCCTCGCTCTTGTCGTAGTGCGTGAGGCCGATCAGCGGCTGGTAGCCGGCCGCGCGCAGCACGCGCTGCAGGGCCTCGATCAGGTCCACGAACAGGGCGTTGGACAGCATGGGGATCAGCACGCCCACGTGCGAGCCGTGCTGCGAGGCCAGGGCACGGGCCGCGGGGTCGGGCACATAGCCCAGGCGCTGCACGGCAGCCTGCACGCGTTCGCGAAGCTCCTGCGCCACGCCGCGCTCGCCGCGCAGCGCGCGCGAGGCGGTGATGGGGCTCACGCCGGCGGCCGCGGCGACGTCGCTGAGGGTGATGCGGCCGGTGGAGCGGCGCCGGGGCAGGTTCATGGCTTGCGGGTAAACACGGACCGGGACGGTGATTCGGATTTGGTAGGATAGCGCTATCCAAACGGCTGCAGAACCCAGGCTCTGCAGCCTTTACGACCGCATTCTCCCTCCGAATCCCCAGGCGCCGCCAGGCGTCTTTTTCTGACGCACGATGGACAGCGCTACCAATCCAGGATCGCCCCTGGTCGTCATGGGCGTGGCCGGCAGTGGCAAGACCACGGTGGCCCGCCTCGTCGCACAGGCCGGCGGCATCGCGCTGCTGGAGGGCGACGACTTCCACGCGCCCGAGAGCATCGCCAAGATGCGCCAGGGCACCCCGCTGACCGACCAGGACCGCGAGCGCTGGCTGGACCGCATCGGCGACGCGCTGGCCGCGCAGCCCGGCGCCGTGGTCTCCTGCTCGGCGCTCAAGCGCGCCTACCGCGACCGCCTGCGGGCCCGCGTCGCCGGCCTGCGCTTCGTCTTCCTCGAGGTGAGCCCCGCGGTGGCCCACGCCCGCGTCGCCGCGCGCGGCGCCGGGCATTTCTTTCCGCCCAGCCTGGTGGACCTGCAGTTCGCGACGCTGGAATCGCCCGCCGGCGAGCCGGGCGTGCTGCGCCTGGACGCCACCCGCCCCGAGGCGCAGTTGTGCGACCAGGCCTTGGCCTGGCGCGCGACCCATTCCAAGGACTGACCCATGGCCCAGGATTCCCTGCCTGTGCGCATCGCCGAGCGCAGCGTCGAGCTGCTGATGGCGCTGGACCTCACGCTGATCGTGGTCCTCGTCTTCTCCAACGTGGTGAGCCGCTACGGCTTCGGTGCCGGCTTCGCCGGCGCCGAGGAGGTGTCGCGCCTGCTGTTCGTCTGGCTGGTGTTCCTGGGCGCGGTGCTGGCCCTGCGCCGGCAGGCCCACCTGGGCGTGGAGCTGCTGCAGGCGCGCCTGCCGCGGCCGCTGCGCCGCGCCTGCGCCGTCCTCAGCCACCTGGGCATGCTGTACGCGCTGTGGCTGTTCCTGGCCGGCAGCTGGACGCAGGTGCAGATCGGCCTCACCACCTATTCCACCGTGCTGCACTACCCGAACGCCTTCATGGCGGCCTCCGGGCTGGTCTGCGCCGCCTCGATGCTTTTCATCGTGGCGGCCAACCTGCTGCGCATCCTCATGAACCATCCGGGCGCGCAGGTGCCCGGCGAGCCGGCCCACGAGGCACAGGCGGCCACCCTGGCCCAGGAGGGCGCGGAATGAGCATCGTCATCTTCCTGGGCACCCTGATGGGCCTGATGGTCCTGGGCATGCCGGTCGCCTTTGCGCTGATGCTCACCGGCGTCGCGCTCATGGTGCAGCTGAATTTCTTCGACGCCCAGCTGGTGGCGCAGAACATGCTCGCCGGGGCCGACATCTACCCGCTGATGGCGGTGCCCTGCTTCATCCTGGCCGGCGAGCTGATGAACGCCGGCGGCATCTCGCGCCGCGTGATCGCGCTGGCGGTGAGCCTGGTCGGCCACATCCGCGGCGGCCTGGGCTTCGTGGCCATCGCCGCCACGCTGCTGCTGGGCTGCTTCTCCGGCTCGGCCCTGGCCGACACCGCCGCCGTCGCGACCCTGCTGATCCCCATGATGCGCGACAACGGCTACCCGGTGCCGCGCTCGGCCGGCCTGATCGCCGCCGGCGGCGTGATCGCGCCCATCGTGCCGCCGTCCATGCCCTTCATCATCTTCGGCGTCGCCACCAACACCTCGATCAGCGCGCTGTTCGTGGCCGGCATCGTGCCCGCGCTGTTGCGCGCCGGCGGGCTGGTGGCGGTGTGGTCCCTGCTCTCGCGCAAGATGACCACCGCGGTGCAGCCGCGCCGCAGCTGGGCCGAGCGCCGCGGCGCCTTCGTCGATTCGCTGTGGGCGCTGGTGCTGCCCATCCTCATCGTCGGTGGCCTGCGCGGCGGCATCTTCACGCCCACCGAGGCCTCGGCCGTGGCCGCGGTGTACGCGCTCTTCGTCAGCCTGTTCATCTACCGCGAGGTCAAGCCCTCGCAGCTGACCGGCCTGCTGGTGAAGGCCGCCCGCACCACCGCCACGGTGATGTTCCTGTGCGCCGCGGCCTTCGTGTCCTCCTACATGGTGACGCTGGCCGACCTGCCGGCGCAGGTCACCGAGTGGCTGGGGCCCCTGATGGCCCACCCCCGCGTGCTGATGGCGGCGGTGATGGCGCTGCTGCTGGCCGTGGGCAGCGTGATGGACCTGACGCCCACCATCCTGGTGCTGGGCCCGGTGCTCATGCCCCTGGTCACCAAGGCCGGCATCGACCCGACCTACTTCGGCGTGATGTTCATCCTCGTCGGCACGCTGGGCCTGATCCACCCGCCGGTGTGCACCGTGCTCAACGTGGTCTGCGGCATCGCCAAGATCTCGCTCGAAAGCGCCACCCGAGGCGTCTGGCCCTTCCTGCTGGTGGAGGCCGTGCTCGTGTTCCTGTTCGTCGCCTATCCCGGTTTCATCACCGTGCCCATGGGCTGGTTCCACTGATCCCCTGTTGTCCTGGAGACATTCCTTGAAGAAGTTCACCCTCAAGCATCTCGTCGCCGCCCTCGCCGTGGGCGTCGCATCGCTGGCCGCGCATGCCGCCGACCTGCGCCCGCACATCGTGCGTTTCGGCTACGGCCTCGCCGAGGACAGCAACCAGGGCCGCGCCGCCAAGTTCCTGGCCGAGGACCTGGCCAAGCGCACCGGCGGCAAGTTCCGCATGAAGGGCTTCGCCAGCGCCAGCCTGGGCAACGACATGCAGATGCAGAACGCCCTGATCGGCGGTGCGCAGGAGATGACGGTGGTGTCCACCGCCACCCTGGTGGGCATCGTCGACGACTTCGGCGTGTTCGACCTGCCCTTCCTGTTCGCCAACGAGAAGGAGGCCGACGCGGTGCTGGACGGCCCGGTGGGCCAGAAGCTGGCCGCCAAGCTGGAGTCCAAGGGCCTGGTCGGCCTGGTGTACTGGGAGAACGGCTTCCGCAACCTGACCAACTCCAAGCACCCGATCGCGAAGATGGACGACCTCAAGGGCGTCAAGCTGCGCGTGATGCAGAACCCGATGTACATCGACATGTTCAACGCGATGGGCGCCAACGCCATCCCGCTGTCCTTCGCCGAGCTGTTCACCGCGCTGGAGTCCAGGACCGTGGACGGCCAGGAGAACCCGGTCAACACCATCGAGTCCAGCAAGTTCTACGAAGTGCAGAAGTACCTGACCATCACGCGCCACGTCTACAGCCCGTGGATCGTGCTGGCGAGCAAGAAGTGGTGGGACGGCCTGAACGCCGACGAGAAGCAGGCGGTGCAGGCCTCGGCCGTGGCCTCGCGCGACTTCGAGCGCAAGGACAGCCGCGACGCCGGCGCCGTCGCGCTGGAAGACCTGAAGAAGAAGGGCATGCAGGTCACCGTGCTGAACGAGGCCGAGCTGGCGCGCATGCGCCAGGCCGCGCGCCCGGCGGTGGACAAGTTCGCCGCCAGCGGCCACGCCGACCTGGTCAAGGACATCGACGCCAGCGTCGCCAAGCTGCGCCACTGAACGGCAGGGCGGCATGACGCATCCCGTCCTCGCGCGGGTCACCGCCCGCATCGCCGAACGCAGCGCGGCCCCGCGGGCCGCGTACCTGCGCATGCTGCAGGCGCAGCGCCGCCCCGGCCGCTTCCGCGAGGGCCTGGGCTGCGCCAACGTCGCCCACGCCTTCGCCGCCATGCCGGCCGCCGACAAGCTGGCGCTGCGCGAAGCCCGCACGCCCAACCTGGGCCTGGTCACCGCCTACAACGACATGCTGTCGGCGCACCAGCCCTACGAGCGCTATCCCGCCATCGTCCGCGAGGCGGCCCGCGCGCTCGGAGCCACCGCCCAGGTGGCCGGCGGCGTGCCGGCCATGTGCGACGGCGTCACGCAGGGCACCGAGGGCATGGAGCTCTCGCTGTTCTCGCGCGAGGTCATCGCCATGGCCACGGCGGTCTCGCTCACCCACAACGTGTTCGACGCCGCGCTCATGCTGGGTGTGTGCGACAAGATCGTGCCCGGCCTGCTGATGGGCGCGCTGCAGTTCGGCCACCTGCCGGTGGTCTTCGTGCCCGCGGGTCCCATGGCCTCGGGCCTGGCCAACGAGGCCAAGGCCAAGGTGCGCCAGCAGTACGCGCAAGGACTCGTGGACCGCGCCGCGCTGCTGGCGGCGGAGGAGGCCGCCTACCACGGCCCCGGCACCTGCACCTTCTACGGCACCGCCAACAGCAACCAGATGCTGCTGGAGGTGATGGGCCTCCAACTGCCGGGCGCCTCCTTCGTGCACCCGGACAGCACGCTGCGCGAGCCGCTGACGCGCGAGGCGGTGCGCGTCGCGCTGGACCCGGCCACGCCCGCCCTGGGCACCGTGCTGGACGAGCGGGCCATCGCCAACGGCATCGTCGGGCTGCTGGCCACCGGCGGCTCGACCAACCACACGCTGCACCTGGTGGCGGTGGCGCGGGCGGCCGGGCTGGTCGTGGACTGGGACGATTTCGCCGAGCTGT
Source organism: Ramlibacter aquaticus (assembly GCF_015159745.1). Lineage (GTDB taxonomy): Bacteria > Pseudomonadota > Gammaproteobacteria > Burkholderiales > Burkholderiaceae_C > Ramlibacter > Ramlibacter aquaticus. The sequence goes on from NZ_JADDOJ010000049.1 coordinate 26,660, forward strand.
CGGCCGTGGTGCCGCTGCTGGCCCGCGTGTACCCGAACGGGCAGGCCGACGTGAACCACTTCCACGCCGCCGGCGGCATGGGCTTTGTGATCGGCCAGCTGCTCGCCGGCGGCCTGTTGCACGAGGATGTGCAGACCGTGCTCGGCCCGGGGCTGTCGCGCTTCGCGGCCGAGCCCTGGCTGGACGCGGGCCGCCTGGCCTGGCGCGACGCGCCGCGCGAGAGCGCCGAGCGCAGCGTGCTGCGCACGCTGGACGATCCCTTCAGCACCGACGGCGGCCTCAAGTGCCTGCAGGGCCGGCTGGGCCGCGCGGTGATCAAGACCTCGGCGGTGGCGCCCGCGCACCGGCGGGTGCTGGCGCCCGCGGTGGTGGTGGAGAGCCAGCAGCAGCTGGCCGCGCTGTTCCACGCCGGCGCGCTGCAGCGCGACTTCATCGCCGTGGTGCGGCACCAGGGCCCGCAGGCCAACGGCATGCCGGAGCTGCACAAGCTCACGCCGCTGCTGGGCTCGCTGCAGGACGCGGGCTTCCGGGTCGCGCTGGTCACCGACGGGCGCATGAGCGGCGCCTCGGGCAAGGTGCCGGCGGCCATCCACGTCACGCCCGAGGCGGCGGCGGGCGGGCCGCTGGGCCGCGTGCGGGACGGTGACATGCTGTTGCTCGATGCCGAGGCGGGCGTGCTGGACCTGCACGGCGAAGTGGCAGGATTCGAGTCGCGCGCCCCGGCGGCGCTGGCTGCCGAGGCCGAACCCGGCACCGCCGGCCGGGGCCTGTTCCAACTGTTTCGGGCGCACGCCGCCGCCGCCGAGGCCGGCGCCAGCCCCTTGTTCTCCGCCTGGGAAAACCGATGAGCCTGCCTTCGCTGCCCCCTTTCCGTTCCCGCGTGGTCCCCGTGGTCGTGGTCGCCGACGTGGCGCAGGCCGTGCCCATGGCGCGCGCCCTGCTGGCCGGCGGCATCGACGTGATCGAGATCACGCTGCGCTCCAGCGCCGGCCTGGCCGCGATCGAGGCCGTCGCGCGCGCGGTGCCCGGCATGCACGTGGGGGCGGGCACCGTCACGCGCGCGTCCGAGGTGCGGCAGGTGCTGGACGCCGGGGCCGCCTTCGGCCTCTCGCCCGGCGCCACGCCGGCGCTGCTGGAGGCCGTGCGTGCGGAAGGCCTGCCCTTCGTGCCGGGCGTGGCGTCGCCCAGCGAGGCCATGGCCGCGCGCGATGCCGGCTTCACGCTGCTGAAGTGCTTCCCCGCCGCGCAGCTTGGCGGCATCGAGGTGCTCAAGGCCTGGGCCGGGCCGCTGCCCGAGCTGCGCTTCTGCCCCACCGGCGGCATCAGCCTGGCGAACCTCGCGCAGTTCCTGGCGCTGCCCAACGTCGCCATGGCCGGCGGCTCCTGGCTGACCCCGGCCGCCGCGCTGCAGGCCGGCGACTGGGCGCGCGTGGAGCAGCTGGCCCGCGAGGCCAGCGCGCTGGCGAACGCGACGCCGGCCTGAACCGGCGCATCTCAGGGCCTTGCACGGCCTGCGACGGTCGCCGGGCCTGCCTAGCGGCGTGGCCGCGCCGGGGCTGGCGCTTTGCTGACGACGGCAGCGCCAGAGTTACCCCCGCCGCTTGTGGGTGAGGCTGTGGATAGACGTGGGCACAACCCGCGCAAGCCGCGCCAGCACTGGCTCCGGACGCGGTGCCCACAAAACGGGCAGTCGCGGCCGCTGGCGATTTACGGGCGTGAAATATTCAGGCGCCGGGCAGGGCGGCGCGCCGCGTGCGCGCGCCGCGGGCACCCGGGCCTACCGGGCTCACTGCGCGGCGGGCGGCGCCGGGAACAGGATGGCCGGGCCGGCCGGCTTCTGGCCCGGCGGCAGGTAGGCGGGCGCGGCCTCGCCGCGCGGGCCCAGCGCGTGCACGAAGGCATAGATGGCCGCGAGGTCCTCGGGCGTCATCGCGTGCAGATTGAACCAGGGCATGGGCGGGCGCAGCTGGCGCGTGGACGCGGACTGCACCCACTGGGCCTGCGTCATGCCCTGCATCAGCAGCCGCAGGTTGGCCGGGTAGGTGGTGCCCCAGGGCCCGCTGAAGCCGACCTTGTCGCCGACCAGCCACTCCTGCTCGGGGACCTTGCCCCCGGTGGGACCCCAGCCCGGGGTGTGGCAGTCGTTGCAGCCACCGATGGTGACCAGGTAGCGGCCCCGCTCGATCTCGCCGCGGCCCGCCGGGGCCTGGGCCCAGCCCGCGATGCACGCACTCGCCAGCAGGATCCCGATGCTCAAGGTCTTCATGACGTCCTCGACAGGCTGTGGAAGCCTCCGCAGTATAGGAATTGCAAACAATTTGTCACGCTTGCGGGCGGCCCACGCAGCCCGGGCGGTGACCGGGCATCACCACCTGGGCGACACGCAGCGCCTGGCACAGCCGGGGCGCTCGTTTAACATTCCCGCCAAAGTTCCGCATGCCGCCCTCCCGCCGCCGTGCCATGCGCGGCAGGCTCTGCCGGGCTGGGGAGGGGG